>NZ_LPVJ01000038.1 GCF_001516615.1 Ferroacidibacillus organovorans
TTTCAAGGATCCAAGGTGCTTCATTTTGTTTCTTCTCTTGCGGTCGGCCTCGCGGCGACAAGGAGTAATATACCACCCCAGAACTCCTCTGTCAAACCATTTACCCCACTTTTTATGCAGGAATTTTTATCCATATCACAATGCCCTGATCAGCGCTTTTTCTGTCCAAAAACGGTAATTTGTCCAACGGTCTGAAACCGCGATGCCTGCCCTTCCATCCGATACGCTTCCAATGCGCGATCATAGCGCTCTGCATCCAATAACCCGCGCTCAATCACGTCGCTTCGCACTTGCTCAAACCGCGCGATGGTCAGTTGCATGGACAGATCCGAGAGACAGCCGTAGTGCGACTGGTGATCCACAAATGAGCCGATGATTTCAAGCTCCCCAAATTCCGCAAGTTCATGCGCAAGCTTGCGCCCAACCTGGCGATCACCGCCATTTTCAGTCTGCAGAGCGCGAAATGAACTGTAAAGAAGCGTGAAGGCAGAGGATTCCTCTGGATAGGAAAGCGATAGCGCCTCATCCACATCGACAAGGCAAGCCACCCCCCCAACTTTTAAGACACGCGCAATCTCTTTGGCCGCAGCGTGAGGATCCGAAAGGTGCTGAAATACAAAACGCGCCGTGACAAGATCAAACGATCCGTCAGGAAAAGAAAGTTTCTGCGCATCCCCCAATTGAAACGAAAGTTCCGACTCCGCAACAAATCCATTCGTCGCGCGGATTTTGTCACAGAGCGCCGTCGCATGGTCAATCATTTCCGGGTTTTGATCGATCCCCATCACGCGAACAGGATAGAGCGCGGCCACGTCAAACGCGAGCGCGCCAAACCCCACCCCGACATCAAGCACACTTGCGCCTTCATAAAGCGGAATTCTCCACAACAGATTGCGCCGTTCCATTCCTGTCGCAATCGTCTGTTCGAGCAACCAGCGATTCTCATCCCTATCCAGCCGTTTGCCGTATTCTGTCATCACTGCATCCACTACGCGAAAGCGCTCCGCTGCAGCACGCTCACGAAAAAGGTCGTTCTCGCTCACGAATTTCCCTCCCCGTCATCCGTTTGCGATGAGCGCCGATGCAATTGCCATCTCAGGTACGCATTGACGAATCCGTCGAGGTCGCCATCAACGACGCCCTGCGCATTGCCAACTTCATACCCCGTCCGATGATCCTTGACCATCGAATAAGGATGAAATACATACGAGCGAATTTGGCTTCCCCAGGCGATATCCTTTTGCTCACCCCGAATCGCAGCCAGCTCAGCTTCTTGCTCTTCGCGTTTGCGCTCATACAGACGCGCCGCCAGAATCTTCATCGCAACGGCCCGGTTCTGAATCTGCGACCTTTCACTCTGGCACGTCACAACCACCCCAGTCGGCAGATGGGTGATACGAACCGCAGAGTCTGTGGTATTGACATGCTGTCCTCCGGCGCCTGTGGAGCGATACGTATCCACCTTAATCTCATCCGGCCGAATATCGATCTCTACGCTGTCATCAAGTTCAGGCATCACATCGACAGACGCAAAGGACGTATGCCTACGCCCCGAACTGTCAAACGGGGAAATTCGCACAAGCCGATGAACACCTTTATCCGCTTTTAAATAGCCATATGCGTTGTATCCTTTGATCATAAGCGTCACACTCTTGACGCCCGCCTCATCCCCTGGCTGATAGTCAAGCGTCTCGATCTTATAGCCGCGACCTTCCGCCCACCGCGTATACATCCTAAGCAGTATGGACGCCCAATCCTGCGACTCCGTTCCACCCGCGCCAGGGTGAAGCTCGAAGATCGCGTTATTGTGATCATACGGGCCATCTAGCAAAAGCTCTAATTCAAACTCATCCAGCGCCGTTTTAAATTCATCCGCTTTTTTATTCGCCTCTTGAAACAGATCACTGTCATCTTCTTCTTGCGCAAGCTCAAGCGTCAACACAAGATCATCCATCCGCGCACGCATCACCGCGAAATGCTCTGCGACACCTTTGATCTGGTTGAGTTCAGCGATGATCTGCTTCGCTCCATCCGCATCATCCCAAAACGTCGGGATCGACATCTGATGCTCAAGTTGTGCTATGCGCGATGTTTTAGCAGGGATGTCAAAGAGACCTCCCGATGTCGACCAAACGTTGGTCCATAGTGGAAAGCTGTTGACGCAATTCACCAAACGTCTCTGCCATAAAAAACCGCCTCCTGATTCTATTGAAAAGACCGCAAGATACACGTGTATCCGCACGCGCATCGCGGTCGACTCTATGCAGTGCCCCACAACCGTTTGTCGTGTCAGAAAGAAGTGAAAAGCGGCTCCGGTGTTTCTGGCGGCAGATCAGGCATGCTGACTTGCGCCTTAAACACATACGTCGCGACTTCTTCTTGAATGCTGTGAATCATGTCCTCAAACATCTGGAACCCTTCCTGCTGATACGCCGTGAGCGGATCTAGTTGTCCGTATGAACGCAGGTGGATACCTTGCCTCAGCGTTTCCATCGCGTCAATGTGATCCATCCACTTCGAATCCACCGTGCGCAATAGAACGATCCGTTCAAGCTCGCGAACGAAATCGCCAAGCGTCTCTTCGCGCAGGTTATATTCAACATCCACCTGACTGTACAGAAACTCCTGAAGTTCTTCTCGCTCGAAGCGCCGCAGTTCATCTTCTGTCACTCTATGCGGAGTCAAAAACGTATGTTCCCCGTATTCGAGCAGCCCTTTTAGATCCCAATCCTCCGGAACCTGATCTTGCAGACAGTACGTCTGCAGCATAAAATCAACCAGATCCCTGCACATTCCTTCAATAATAGGGCGCAGATTCTGCTCTTGCAAAATGCGGCGGCGCTGCGTGTAAATCACTTCGCGCTGCTTGTTCATCACATCATCATATTTAAGCACGTGCTTGCGCACATCGTAATTGTTTGCCTCCACCTTACGCTGCGCGCGTTCAATCGCCTTTGAGACCATCCCGTTCTCGATCGGCTGATCCTCTTCGATGCCAAGCTTATCCATAAGACCCATGATGTTGTCAGAGCCAAAAAGCCGCATAAGATCATCTTGAAGCGACAGATAGAATTGCGAAGATCCCGGATCACCTTGACGGCCGGCGCGACCACGCAACTGATTGTCGATACGACGGCTCTCGTGACGTTCTGTGCCGATGATATGAAGGCCGCCCAGTTCAGCAACCCCTTCACCGAGATGAATGTCCGTTCCGCGTCCCGCCATGTTCGTGGCGATCGTCACCATGCCGCGCTCACCCGCATGTGAGATAATCTCCGCCTCACGCTCGTGGTGCTTTGCATTGAGTACGTGATGCGAAATGCCTTTGGCGCGAAGCATTCCTGAGAGTAACTCCGACTTTTCAATCGAGGTTGTCCCAACGAGCACCGGTTGACCTGTGCGATGTCTCGCTTCAATCTCCAGGACCGCCGCCTGAAACTTGCCTTTGACCGTTTTATAGACAACGTCCGACAAGTCTTTGCGAAGATTGGGTCGATTGGGCGGAATCGTCACAACATCCATTGCATAGATATCGACAAATTCTTGCTGTTCTGTTTTGGCAGTTCCCGTCATGCCTGAAAGCTTTTCATACATCCGGAAATAGTTTTGCAGTGTAATCGTCGCAAGCGTGCGCGATTCGTTTTGCACCTTGACGCCCTCTTTGGCCTCAATCGCTTGGTGCAGTCCGTCGCTGTAGCGCCTGCCTTGCATCATGCGCCCCGTAAACTCATCGACGATCACGACTTCTTCACCGATCACGACGTAGTCCTTGTCGCGATGCATCAACGCGTGCGCCTTGAGCGCCTGCGTAATGTGATGATTTGTGGTGATGTGAAGTGGATCGAACAAGTTCTCAAGACGGAAGTAGCGTTCTGCTTTGTGCACGCCTTGATCCGTGAGGTTGGCCGTGCGCGCCTTTTCATCAAACGTGTAATCCTCTTCGTGCACAAGCGAACGCACAAACAAATCCGCCATAAAATAAAGATCCGTCGATTTTTCGCCAGGCCCCGAAATGATCAGCGGCGTCCTTGCCTCATCAATCAAAATGCTGTCTACTTCGTCAACAATTGCGAAATGAAGCGGGCGTTGCACCATCTCTGCGGTATTCATCACCATATTGTCTCGCAGATAGTCAAACCCGAATTCCGCATTCGTGCCATACGTCACATCCGCCAGATACGCCTCTTGTTTTTCAGCGTGCGAGAGTCCATGCACATTAAGGCCCACCGTGAGTCCCATGAAACGGTGAATGCGTCCCATCCATTCGCTATCGCGACGCGCCAGATAGTCATTCGTCGTAATGACGTGGACACCTTTTCCAGTTAACGCATTTAGATAGGCAGGAAGCGTAGAGACAAGCGTCTTTCCTTCACCCGTTTTCATCTCAGCAACGCGCCCTTGATGAAGAACCATGCCACCCAGCAACTGAACGTCGAAATGGCGCATGCCAAGAACGCGCTTGCTCGCCTCGCGAACCACGGCAAATGCCTCAGGAAGCATCGCGTCGAGCCGTTCTCCCTGCTGATAGCGCATCTTAAACAGATCTGTTTGTGAGCGCAACTCATCATCCGACATCGCTTCATACGTCGGCTCAAGCGCGCGAACTTTGTCAACAATTTTCAACAATCTCTTGACTTCACGCTCATTCGAACTTCCGACAACTCGTTTAATCAGCCCGATCACGAGGGCTTCACTCCCTCCGCTGGTGTCAGCGGCGATTTGCAAAACCGCAGTCAGGACCTGTGTCCCCTAATATCGTATTGTACCTTGTACGCCTCATGGCGCGCAACCTAAAGGGAGGGGCGTTTGCCCCTCCCACTTCATTCTATTCACTAACGGCGGCCATTATTTCACGGAGTCATGGCGCCTCGCGATTTAATTCATATTCCGCGTTGCCAATCCCCAACACCAATGCAGCAATCAGCACACCCGCCCAAACCGTGTGAAACGCATGAAACAAAACTACCGCTAACAACGCAATGCAAAATGTAATAAACATCGTCAAAAGCAGTGACTGTGTGCCGAGCAATTTGCGCGCGTTCCAATAGAGAAGATGAACAACCTTCCAGACGACGAGAAAAGCGATGATCTGCAAGATCCATACAAGCAGCCCCACGCCTCTCACTCCCTTACATTACACCGTCGATCTCACACGTCCCGCACAACAACTCGCGGAAACGCCCTGTCTTTTAGATGTATGCAGGAAGCGCGTCTAGGTTTCTCGTCTCGCGCGAAACAAATCGCCCGGCATATGGCCTGTCTCACAGCGCCTGAATCAATCCGAATTGTCCATTTCGCCTACGATAGACGACACTTGTTTTTTCGTCCTCCGCATTCGCAAAGACAAAAAAGTCGTGACCGAGAAGATCCATTTGCATAATGGCTTCAGAAACATCCATCGGCTTCATGTCAAACCGTTTTACGCGCACGACATCCGGTTCATCTTCTTCCGCCAGCTCATCCATCCCGATCTGATTCACTCTCGTTTTGGCTTTTCCACCTTCTACCTTAAGGCGACGACTCACCTTTTGACCCATGCGATGTCGATACTTCTCCAATTGTTTTTCAAGTTTATCCATCACCAAATCGACTGACGCATACATGTCATCCGACCGCTCTTCCGCCCTGAGCAAAGCTTGTCCCAACGGGATCATGACTTCGACGGTATGAACACCTCTTGTAACACTCATCGTAACTGACACATCGTGAACTTGCGAAGCCTCAAGATAGCGCTCCATGCGCCCCATCTTTTTCTCAACGTACTGCTTGAGCGCTGGCGTGACGTCCAAATGATGATCACCACGAATCTGAATGTTCATACGCTAACCTCCCTGTGGAAGATGCCTTCATTATACCACCGCCCACCCCCCGCGCAACTTTTATCAAAATTATCTGTAAAAATATAAAATCTATAACAATGCGTAAGTAACTCCTTCATACATAGAGTTTTTTGATTTCAACCAAAATAATGCAACAATCACCTTATCAACCACCTTATAAAAATGCTATAGTAAATCGAAAATAGCGAATTATACAGAGGTGTCCCTATGACAATGATTCCTGCGAGTCATTCATCTTTGGCAACTCCTAGAACGCATGCAGCAAGCCAGTACTCCGCACCCAATTCGTCGCACTCCAAGCAGATTAATCCTTCGGATCAGGAAAAAAACAAATCAGCACAACGTGCCACTGCAGCAAAAAAGGAATACGAGGCTCAACTCAAAAAGGACTATCAGAAATTGCAAAAATCGATCGCCGAAGATGCATACGTAATTGATCTAGGGCCTTTGGCAAAGCAGGTCATAAAACACATCATTTCAAAATAGATCCTGAAACATCGCCCCCATCCACAAAGCACCACATGGAGTATGTGGTGCTTTGTCCTCAAGGCCAACAGACGATTCAGATGTATTTAAAGCATGTCTCATTTAGCGTAATCGTTGTTCATTTTGCAATAGCGTCATATAATGATTCACAGTCCCCTCTGAAAGCCCGCCAAGGCGTTCTGCCGCAAGAATACATCGTACAGAGAGATCATAAGAGCGATAGAGATGGTGCGCGAGATATGCAAGCCTTTTCCACTGAACGACCGTCATATTTTCCTCCTTCATAAAATCGCGGACATAGATCATGTCACCTTCTAAAAGTTGATTCATGGGTCGCGTCGGATCTCCGTTGACAATCATGGGAGAGATCGGCCAATATTTGAGTGCCGCCATCGCGTGCGGCACAAACCCTTGTGCACGAAGTTCAAGATCAAGAACCCCAAAAGACGGTTGTTGTTCATAAAGCGGCATAAACGAGATTTCTGTATGGATCATGACCACGTTTTCCATCTGCTTTGGAGAAGATTGAAACACGGTCAATTCTCCGCCTTGAATATCGATTTTAAGATAATCTATACGTTCGATCTCAGTGACATCATCAAGTCGTTTCGTATCCACTTCAAAAACCTGTTCTACCTGCCCTAATCCTAAAAAACCATTAAATAGTGCAAGTCGAGATGGATCTGGCTTTAATGTACTTGTCATCCCCGACCCATGACATACATAAAGGTTCGCTCGCTGCCCATTTCCAATTACATACGGCAAATACTCCTCATATTCACTTTTCCTTTGATTCAATAATGCACGCGCTGTTTCTTGCGGCTCAAAACCAACCAAGCGGCAATGACCGTGGCGGAGCATTTCCTTATAAGGTGCGTCACCATCAATTGGGTTGGCCCCAACATCAACGAGGCATACCTTGTCGTTCATTTCAAGTAATGAATAAAGCAAATCAGAAGAACGCATAGAAATCCTTCTTTCTTAATTCTGGTCTCACTTTTATTCGACAAAAAACAGGACTTCCCTTTTGAGAGAAGTCCTGAACATCGAAGATGATTACTGAATCAACTTGAGAATCGCACCCGGTTGCTGTTGTGCCTGTGCGAGCATCGAGAGACCCACCTGTTGTAGGACTTGATCTTGGCTAAACTGCGTGTACGTTTGCGCCATGTTCGTCTCTGTGATCGTGCTTTGTGCGTTTTGCAGGTTTTGCGAGGCGTTGTTTAAGTTCGAGACCGTATAGTTAAGACGATCTTGCACCGCACCAATTTGCGCCTGATAGGTCGAGAGCTGGCTGATCGCACTTTGAATTTTTGTAATCGCATCTTGCGCGCCAGATTGCGTCATAACGTTTAGCGCAATGGCATTGTTTTGCGCTTGGAAGCCGTTGGCCGCACTTCCACTATACGACTTGGTTCCAGACGTTGAAACGCTATCGATCTGCGTGTAGGAGCCTGCCGCATTTCCAGAAGCCACCGTCAAGAGGCTCGATAGTGTTCCAAGCGTGAGTTGAAGCGTCGCGCCGGTATTCGTATCTCCAATGGTAACCGTCGATCCTGAAGTGACACCCGCCGTAAGCGAGACAGCCGAGCCGATTTTCGTACCGTTTGCCGTTTCAAGTTGCAAGCTGTAACCGGTAATTGTACCTGCTGTTGTGCTATTTGCACCCGCTGCCACCGATGCGGTCATCACAAGTTGTAGACTCATACCGCCTTGCAAAAGGCTGTTCGAGGAAGTGGTAATGCCTGTCACGATCGATGCAGGTGTTGTTACTTGAGTGATCGAAGAATTTGTACCCGTTCCAGTTCCCGCGGTGTCCGCCGCGCTCGCAAGCGCGCTACCTGCTACGCCCAGGTTGTTGACGTCCGTTGCATTGATCGAGAAAGAAAGGGTTTGCCCTTGATCCGCTCCAACCTGAAGCGTGAGCTGGTTGCCGGACGCTGAAGTATTGAGCGAACTGAACTGGCCCGACAACAAATTAATGCCGTTATACTGCGTTTGATTCGTGATCGAGTTGACTTGAGCCGAAAGCGAGTTCATTTCAAGTTGAAGGTTCGCTCGGTTGGAGAAGGTGAGGCCGGCGTTGGACGCTTCATTGGCCAGCGTTGACATGCTCTGGAGGATCGATTGCACTTGGTTCATGCCGCCCGAGGCCGTTTGAATCAAGCTGATCCCGTTTTGCCCGTTTTGCGATGCTTGATTTAATCCGTTAATCTGCGAGGTCATTTGTTGCGAAATCGCGTAACCCGCGGGATCGTTCGCAGCAGAGTTGATTCGGTTTCCCGTTGAAAGCTGTTGGTATGCCGTCGATGTCTCGCTGTTGACGTTCGACAAGTTATTCAAAATCGATTGTGCGCTGGAATTGAAATTAATTCCGAAGTTCATTCAAAGCACCCTTTCTTGTGGTCTCATACTAAAGAACGGTTAAACTCGATTTTTTTTGCATGCTAAACACATGGTTTTTATCTTTTTTTGTGGATTTTTGTCATAAAAGAAAAGAGTCTCGTGGTGAGACTCTTTTACTCGCTAAACATATCTTTGGTTGTGACTCTACGTTTTAACCCATTGCTTCTGCAGGAATTTTTTCCCATGTGGTCGCCCACGACATCATGGTCGAGACCATCGTATCATACACGTCTTGTTCAATGGTTCCGCTTGTAATCCATAAAATGCACTTTCCTAAAAAATAACGAAACGTTGCATCCGTTTTTTGTCCCGCCTCTGTTTTAGTATCAAGAGACGAGATCAAAAAGATGAGAATTTCTTTGAAATCCTCTATACTTTGCCGAGCTTGGTCCTGCGTGGTCGGGTCAGAAAATTGATCATACGCTGTTTTGCACAAATACGCGGCGCGCGCGTGCAAGGCTGATAACTGCTTTGGAAAAGGCATCGTTTGAATCATCGTTTGGTTTTTAAGGTAGGGATTCATACTATTGATTGCCTCCTAGTGCGTAAAAAACTTGTTTATGATCGATCTCACCAAAAAGTGCGCGCTTGGCATCAAGCAAAAGTCTTGATTGCGGAAAGGCTTCAATAGCTTGCAAAAGCGTTTTTTTCGCCTCGTCACCCTTTCCTTTTTGCAAGAGCAAATCAGCCCTCACAATTCGCGAATACACCGTCACGCCATCCTTTTCTGCACACTCAATGTGCGTTAACCCTTTTTCAGTTTCGCGGTTATAAAAGGCGCGGTGCGCAAGATGCGCCTGTTCCATTGGTGTATCACCCGACCACAACACATCACTTAAATGGGCTTCAAAGGGCGTGTGATAAAGCATTGGCCAAATGTCCATCAGATCATCACAATGCGGCAAGATCCGTTTTAAGAGATCATAGGCACGAAACCCAATCAAGTCCCACACGATGTTTTTTAACCCACAGTGAAATTCTGTCCCATCGTTCAAAAACGTGAGGGTCTGGAGCAAAAAGGCGCCTTTGGCTCCACCCCGTTTTAAATGCGCTTCACCATCCTCACCGCGCACAATCGAACAAAGTCCGTTGATCCATTCCCGCTCTTCTTCTGAGGTATCCTTGCTAAACGTTTTTTCCCCTTGACTCATCACGTTCTTTGCAAATTCAAAAAGAACATGCTTTCCAAACCGGTTTTCAAATTCCGCAATTTCGCGCTCTACGTTCTGCCCTTTGATGGCTTGGAGTGCCGCCCACTCACCCGCAGATTTTACATCACAGATGCGTTCAAGCAACATGGCCTGCCCTTCTTGCGGAACCCGATAGGAAAGAAGGGCCATCACTTTGCTGTCAAACGGCTGCATGAAAAAAGAACGCAGCGCCGATTCGGTCGCACTTTGCGCATCCTCCATAAAACTGTAGACGCGCGCCAGTTCTGTATACGATAAAAAGCTACCCGCACCTTCAGTAAACTCAATCATAGAATACTTTGGATCACCATGTTTAATCGCTTCAAAAAGAATGTTTTGGGCGGATAAGAATCGCTTTTGTTTGATCTCGTATTGCGCAAAACGAAGTCGAAAATCGGTATGCTCCGGAAACAGCCGAATCGCTTCTTGATAGACTGTACACGCTTCTTCACGATCCTCAAGGCTTAATAAATAAAGTGAATAAATACGGCTTGAAAAAATAGGTTTCTTCTTTGTAGCGTGTAAAATTGTGAGCGATCGTTTTCCAAGTCTTCTCGCTTCGTCCAGTTCACCGACAACCAAGTGTTCTGCCATCAAGTTTGAGAGGTGAAAAAGATTGTTGGGGTCGTTTTCAAGTTCTTGATACAAAAGCTCGCGGTTTCGGTTGGTCTTCCCCTTTCGTAACATGAAATCTTGAAGATATCCGACATGATGAAAATCAAGATCAAAAAAAAGCGACAGGTTTTTTTGTGCGTTCAACGGAAAGCGAAATTTGTTCGTGAATGCTTCCCTCATAGCGATGATACGATCGAAAAATCCGCATGACATTAAGAGGCAAGACGGATCGAATTTCAGAGAGCTGCCCCAGATAGTTTCGTTGACGGATCATAAGCGCTTCCGGACGATTTGTTTCAAGAAACGTTCGAAGACCTTCTTTTTGTTTCTCATCAAGGTATTCGTCCGCGTCAATCACAAGCGCATATTCTCCTGAAGCAAGATCAAGCGATGCGTTTCGCGCGTGTGAAAAATCGCCATCCCAATCAAAATGAGTAACCATCGCGCCATGATCACGCGCAATCTTTATCGTATCATCCGTTGATCCTGTATCGACTACGATGATTTCATCGACGACACCGCGGAGTGATGAAAGACAACGATCAAGCGTTAACGCTTCATTTTTGACAATCAAGCACGCAGATAAAAGCACTCAAACATTTCCCCCTTGGCTGTAGGCGAGTTTCGCCTTGCGTGTGGCTATAAGCGTTTGGAGTTGTTCTTTCTTTTCTTCAATCGCGCACTGTAAAAGAGATTCCATCGCCAAAAGTTTCTCATACGCCCGATGCAATTCTTCCTCACTCATCGACAAAGCGTCCATCTGAACGGTTCGTGAAAGTTCATTTGAATCGATTACCAGTCGATCCAAGTCCACATTGATCCCTCGCGATTCAAATCAATTTTTGTTCGAATTAAGGTATTGAAGAACCGCTTGATGAAGAGGAACTACTACTCGATGCACTCGTCCCACCATTGATCAAAGCCAAAATGCTTTGTGCCGAACTCTGATTGTTTGCAAGTGCCGTATTGAGCGCATTGAGTTGAGAGGTAAATGTTGCGACCTGTTGGTTAATTTCATTTGTGACTTGCGTAATATACGCGTTCGTTTGCTTGATCTGCGCGGCGAGCGACGTCTGTTCGGAGGAGATTGTTCCAAGATTACTTCCGTGTCCCACAAAAACATTCAGCGCGTTTTGCACAGCGCCCAGTACGCCACTCGTTGGGATGCCTGTGTTCGCAGGTGTTTGAATGACCCCAAACAGATTCTCAAGCGCCGTTGGATTTTGATTGAGTAGATTCGTAAATGTCGTTTGCCCATCCGTTAAACTCACATTTGGCGCGCTTGTGGTTGTCCCGCTCGATGTCGTCACAGAAAATCCGCTTGTCGATTGAAATTCCAAATGCCCCGTTGTCGGATCAAGCACAATCCCCGCTTGCGCAAGGTTTGTCAGCGTCCCGCTTCCACCAATGGACTGCATGATCGCTTGCGGAAGCATTTGTAACGCGCTTTGTGCCGTGGCATCTGTGGCTAAAGGACCGAGTGTACCCGGCGATCCGTTTGTCCCTTTCGTATACGTGGAATCATTTTTGATTAGATCCACCACATCGTTATATGCGCTCATAAACTGATTGACTGCAGAAAGCGTCCCTTGCGTGTTTGCTGTTACACTGAGAGTCCCAGATCCCGTATTGTTCGCAGTCACACTGATCCCTGGCGCAATATCGGTAAAGGTGTTTGTCTGCGAAGAAATGGAGATGCCATCAAGCGTTGCAGTGGCGTTGCTTGCGGCAACAATCATCGATTCGCCAAGACCTGCTGCAACCACGGTTCCTGACACATCCGCAAGCGTAAATCCTGCGTTTGAACCCGTCTGCCGACTGCTCATGGTCAGTTGATAGGAGCCGTTGTTTTGAATGATTCCGGCAATTACGCCACTTTGCGCCTGATTGATCGCTGAAACAAGTGCATCAAGCGATTCGCCTGATGTCACGTTAATCGTGGTCGCGGTTCCACTCGTCGGTGTGATCGTAAAACTTCCGGACGCGAGCGTGGACGTACCCGATTCACTGGATTGCGTGACACTCCCTACATCAAGCTGGCCTGTCGCGAGACTCGTAATGTTCATCTGATACGTCCCGGGAACCGCCCCGATCCCCGCCGAGACCGTCACGCCTGACACGTTGATGGATGCGTTAACCTGATTCCACGTTCCAGCCCCAGTGAGGGTTTGAACCGCCGATTGGAGTGTCAATAGTGCACTTTGAAGGCTCGATAGCGCGCCTGACTGTGCTTGATAACCGCTGATTTCTTGGTTTGGAATCGTCAAAAGTTGCGTTTCTAATACGCTTTGCATCTGTGTTGCGTATTGTGACACCGGAACGCCAATGCCACCCGCATTGGGAATGGAGTTCAGCTGGTTTAAAAGACCGCCAGGCATGCTCATATGAAAATCCCCCTTTTTGGTTTTTTTCTTTGCTTTCTTTCGTTTCTTTACAGGGATCTTCCGCTTGCCCATCTGCCGTTTCGGATATTCCTCTACGGCAGATAAGTAAAAAGCGTGGGCATCAAAATTTGCTGACCGAGTTTTAATGCTGCCGTGTACACTGTCTGTTCATTGCTAAACTGCGTAAGCACCTGTGCCATGTTCGCATTCTCTAGATTGCTTTGCTGATTGAGAAGGAGTGTTTGATAATTCGTCGTCTGATTCGCGTAGGCTTGAATCTGATTGATCCTTGTTCCAAGCGCTGCGTTTTGGTTAATCACATGATTCGTCTGCGCCTGAAGATTCGCTAAATCGGTTGATAACGTACCACTGTTTCCACCTTGAATGTCCGAAACGAGCGTTTGGAGCGTTTGCGAAAGGCTAACCGTTTTTCCGGCAGGCGGTGTTTGAAAAAGGTCGGTTCCCAAAACGGACGTTTGAACTTGTGTGCCGTTTGAAAACTGCACCGTCGGCGCACTGGTCGTACCGGTTGGTGAGGTGTTCGTGAACACATAGGTAGAAGGCGGTGTTTCCGTTTGATAGCCACCAAACACGTAATTATTTCCATACTTCGTATCGCTCAGTTGGCCCAGTTGTGAAATCAGTTGACCCGCTTGTTGTGAGAGAGCCCCGAGCGTTTGCGGTGTTTCATTTGGCGTGTTGATCGCTTGGTTTACAATGGTTTGCAGTCCGTTTAGCACAGAGGCCATTTCAGAAACCGCCGCTTGCGTCGTGTTCATCATGGCAAGCGATCCGGATGCCGCCGAAAGATCGGAGGTGGCTTGCGAGATCGCGGTTTTCGTTTGCATGTCCGTCGATACCGCAAGCGGATTGTCTGACGGCAAATTGAGCGTCTTCCCCGTTGCCATCTGATTTTCTTGCGTCATCATATTTTGGTTAATCTGATTGAGGTTGTACACATATTGGTTGGTCATCATCGAATTGGTAATGTTCATGCTCACATCGATTCCCGCCCCTTCATCGGTCACGGCCGCGTGAAACGTCCGTTTTTACGTATTCATTTGCATAAGTGTTTGCATCATCGAATCAAACACGCTGATGAATTTTGCCGCCGCCGAATACGCGTTTTGATATTGAATCAGTTGGGTCGCTTCGTTGTTTAAGTTGACGCCAGAAACACTCTGGCGCAACTGGTGCGATTGAAGAAGCAGCGCCTGGTTCGTTTGGTTGGTTTGGATCGCCCCTTGCGCCGTAATGCCTACCTGACTGACCATCCCGCCAATAAACTGATCAAACGTTCCGCCTGAAAGCGTGTTTTGATTTTGGATCGCCATCACCTTTTGTGCGTTTGTGTTATCCCCAGGACTGTTGGGTGATCCCGCCACGCCGAGTTGTGATGGTGTGAGCGGCGCTACCGATAACACCGTATTTCCGTTTGCGTCTGTACTGCTTTGAAAAAGCGCGGGCGCGTTAGCGGTTCCGGATAGAGGGTATCCCGCAGTCACTTGATTGTTAACGGTCGTTGATAGCGTCTGTAAAAACGTGTTTAATTTCCCAAGGGTGGACTGAATTTGCGTGATCGTCTGGCTGTTCCCGGCGATACTACCGCCAGTCGATGTCAGGCTTGATACCGGCGTCGCTGAACTTCCTGACACGAGCACCGTACTTCCAACGGATACAGACACCATACCACTTGCCTGTTCGGTGTAGCTGTAATTGGTGAGCTTTGAAAGCGAATCAAGCACCGCCGCGCGCTGATTGTAGAGCGTGTTTGGGTTATCCCCCGACGCTGTTGCCCGCGCAATTTGCGCGTTAAGCGTTGCGATCTGCGTTGCATCTTGATTGACCTGTGTGATGGATGCCGAAACTTGTTGGTTGAGGTTTTGTTGCGTCGTTTCGAGTTGATTCGTCACAGTCTGGTAGGTTTGTGCAAGGCCTTGCGCAGACGCAAGAACCGTTTGGCGCGCGGAACTGTCGGAAGGATTTTGTGAAACGGTTTGCCACGAAGAGAAAAAGGTATCCAGTGCGTTTTGAAGGCTTCCTGAACTGGGTTCATTTAAAACACCTTCCACCTGTGTCATGCCCGTTGCAAACGCAGAGGATTGCGACGCCGCACTCTGATTCTGTCGATCCTGTTGATTATAGAATGGGTCAATGGCACGCGTGATCGATTGAATCGAAGCACCTTGTCCAAATTGCCCACCGATAAGCGGCGCATTGGTAGACGGTTCTGTCGGAAAAGGCGTCCCCTCCGAGACATTCACCACTTCTTTTGCATACCCTGGCGTATTGGCGTTACTGATATTGTTGCCAACGACATTTTCTTGGTTTTGTGTTGTGTTTAGCGCACTTTGTCCGATGTAGAGGGAAGTAAACGTCGAGATGTTCAACGGCTCACCCGCTTTCTTGAAATTTCACCATCATGCGTGCGAAGTGTTCCACATTCATTTGCGCCTGCTGACAAAGCGCCATCTGCGTCTTTATTTTCTCGTGCAGTATCACAGCCAAATCTGGTGTAACCCATTCATTTGCAACCCACAATTTAAAAACACGAAACTGTTCCATGAACAAGCGATCAAACTGTTCAGTGTTTCCATCAATCAAGGCCTTCGTCGTTTCATCAAAGATGGATACATCAACACTCATTAAAACACCCTCTTATGCCCAATGATCCCTTGACAGTCAACGCAATTGAATGCGTCAGTTCCCGGGCCGCTCACGATTATAATAAACAGTTACTTTTATAAGAAATCTATATTTAAGAAAGGGAGATCACGTGAGAATCCCCTTTTGAATCGCCGCTTTCGCCAAGTTTTCAAGATTCACAGAGTACGTACCCATCTGCACCTTCGCTTTTAGATCCTGAATCATCTTCTGTCTCTCCGCAGCGTCAACTTTGGGTTGTTTCGGCTCTGTCGGCTGAATGTTCATCTGTACCCCTCTTTTCCCGAAGTGTTTCTATATAATAAGAGACGCTCAATCATTCTATTTTTTGCACGGACTTTCGAATTTGTTCTATGGCACTTCGATAAGAGCGGGAAACCGTGGCTACTGAAACCGAAAGCACTTCGGCAATTTCCGTCATTGTAAGTCCTTCTTCAATATGAAGCGAAAGAATAATTTGTTCTCTTTTAGGGATGTTTCGGATAGCATGGAGTACATCCATATATAAATCTCGATCTAAAGCAGGTTCGTTACCCACTCGTTCATCAATAAAACTCGGATCCACATAAGTAATCGGTAGATATGGGTTTTTTCTCGGCATTTTTACAGGACTTGATTTTCGGAGCGTGTCACGCATCGCCCCCTTAACTGTTTCTCGAAACATCGCCTCTCTCCCTGAACCAGCAAGCTCGGGATACCGTTTGCAGCATTCAATCCATCGGAGCAATGCGCTTGACTCTAAATCTTTTTGATCAATACTGCCACTCTGCCTGCGCTGGATCCATCGGTATGCCAATTTCTTTATATAATGTTCTTCAGTGACAGAGATAAACATGTGACACCTCAATCCCGCTCATGAATTCGTGTCGCGGTGCTTCGAATAGTATGAGTTGCGTTTCGAACCATCCACTTTTCGCAGACTCTGCGAGACCTGATCAAAAATCAACTGGTTTTTTACGCGACACACCGCGCAAATTGTTCCCGTCTGAATCATTTCACCACATGAACTGCATGGATAAGATAGGGAACCTGTAGAAATAAGACGCCCACTGCGTAAAAAGGATAAGATTCTCGTTTCCGCAACACCTGTCGCAGAAGAGATATCCGCTAGATCAGGTGCATCATTCTCGCGCAAATACACTCTTATCTTCTCAAAATCATCCTCTTCAGCATTTAAACAATCAGAGCATACCGAATGAATCGATCGAGCAAATAACCGACCGCACACCGTACAGTTTGCCAGATCCATCCAATGCATTTCCCCTTCTATCAACGAGATAAATTCCCTTCCATACGACCAAAAAACCAAGTCAATCCAATCTAGCAAATCATGCCTTTTCTCGTTACTCTACTCGCTTCCCCTTCATTTGACAAGATAATGACGCACATGTTGTCGATTGAACGCGAAAAATCACTAGCGTGCGATCGTCAAAACTTCGACAGAATGCGCCCCGACTTCAAACAAGCGACGCGCGCAGGCGTCCGCAGTCCCGCCGGTCGTCAGTACATCGTCGACAATCAACAAATAAGGATGCCGACAAACAAGCGACCGCGCATCATCGGCACAGCGAAACACGTGTTCCATCGCGCTTCTGCGCTCACGTCCGTGCATCACCGTTTGACTTTTATCCTGCGCGACACGCTCAAGCGGTTCAATGATCGGCAGGCGAAAGCGTCGCGCCACAGCGCGCGCCAACTCAAACGAGAGATTGAATCCGCGACTCTGCTCTTTTTCGATCGACATAGGAACGGGGACCAGCGCGATCGTGTCGCGATAGCCATAGTGCGCGGCGTACGCTTCGCAAATCCACGACTGCAAAATCGGCAACACGCGCAAATCCTCCTGGTACTTTAACGCCTTGATAAGATGCTCCGTCGTACCATCATAGGAGGCGTAGGCGCGCGCGACAAAAAAAGAGTGAACACCTTTGGCACACTCTTGGCACATCGCATGTGCTGTTTTTCGGCCGCAAACCGCACAGATTCCTGAAATCAACAACTCCACATCGCGGTTACAGTCGATACAAAGTCTGGGAGCTGCCACATCCAGCGGGACATGACGGAATCGCTTCTCACAGCGAGGACAAGTCGCCGCCGTGGGATAGAGCAGCGTGATCGTCATCCGTTTCAGGCGCAGCGTGAGATATTTTCTCCGAAACGCCCGACGCACCCGGCCTACCCTTTTACGTCTGTCGCGATCATCGCACCGAGCCCGGCTCTGTCGCTCACTGCGCCGCGGTCCGCGCATAATAGATCGCTCCCAAACTTTCGAATCCCACGTGGACCCCGACAATCGGCGCCAGCATGCGATACGACACACTCGCCTCCGGAAGCGCCGCCTGCACCTTATCAACAAAGCCACGCACAACATCAAGATCCGTCACACTGTGAATCAACATGACTTCACACGGACCCACATCCCTCATTTGCTCGACTAACCGGTCCATGATCGAATCGACTGCCCTTCTGTACGTACGCACCTTCTCAAACACGCCAACTTGCCCGTCACGCAGCCAAATCACAGGCTTAATCTGCATCATCGATCCGAGCAGCGCGGCAGCCGCCCCGATCCTTCCGCCAAGCCGCAAATTCTCGAGCGAATTCATCGCAATGTACATGTGCATGCTCGCACGCTGCCGCTCCATGCGTCCAATGAGCGCCTGAACATCACACACGTCGCCTTGCTCCTCCGCACGCCGCACAGCCTTCGCCATCTCAAGCACAAGGGCGCCAAGCGCGTACTCCACAACCTGCGAATCAATCACATGAATGCGTGAAGCGCAAAGAAGACCCCGCGCCGTCTCGGCAGAATGCACCGTTCCACTCAATTTTCCGCTCAGCAAGACTGCAACCACACAGTCATGCGTTGTTAGGAGGCGCTCAAACGTCTCGACAAATTGTCCGGGAGACGGTTGCGAGGTCGTCGGCAGCGTCTCTTCATCCTTCATCCGCTGATAAAACGCCGCAGCGCTCATCTCCACGCCGTCAAGATACGATGCACTGCCCATATTCAAATAGAGGGGAACCACCGAAATCCCCCACGCCTTACACTCATCCTCGGTCAAATTTGCCGTACTATCCGTGACGATCGCAATCTTCATGCCACACACTCCATCCCGACTCTACATCCCGTCCAGCCCACAAAACGCTGTGCAGACGTTCAGACTGCCACTTTTTCACAGATTAGCATAGAATCGCGGATGAAACGATCATCATTTTGGAGATCTGCTAAACGCTTGACGCAGATTCCTGAGCGATCGGGAGATCGAAGAAAAACTCACTCCCCTGACCGAATTCAGAGAAGACGCCGACACGTCCTCCATGCGCCTCCACGATATGCTTGACGATGGCAAGCCCAAGACCAGTCCCGCCCGAGCGTCTGCTGCGCGCCTTGTCAACCCTGTAAAAGCGCTCAAAGACCCGTCCCAAATCCTGTGCAGGGATTCCCGCGCCTGTGTCGCGCACTCGGACCACCACACGATTGTGAACCTCCTCTGCAGACAAGGTGATCGTTCCCTCCCGCGGCGTGAATTGCAGCGCATTGCTGACGAGGTTCACCAGGACCTGTTGCAATCGGTCAATATCGGCGCTGACGCGAAGATCAGAGAAAGGCAGATCAGTTAAAATGGCGACGCCCTCCTGCTTTGCGTCAGCAACGAAAATCTGCGTGACACGCGCAAACATCTCGCGCAGCGACACGTTCTCCATGTGCAGCGGCACCTGTTTCGCCTCGATCTTGGAAAGATCCAGGAGGTCATTTACAAGTCGCGTAATCCGGTCCGCCTCCGCGCGAATAATCTCAAGAAACTCGCGCGCCACCTTAGGATCATCAAGCGCGCCATCGAGCAATGTTTCCGCAAAGCCTTTGAGCGCCGTGATCGGCGTTCGCAACTCATGCGACACATTTGCCACAAAGTCGCTGCGCATGCTCTCAAGCCTTCGCCACTCTGTCACATCATGCAGCAAAAGCACCGCGCCGGCGACTCCTCCTGTCGAGTGCAGGATCGGCGTAACGTGCACCTCAAGCGTCAAATCGTGCGGTTTGTGCACCGTCACCTCGCGCTTTTGCGTCGTGCCAAGCGACAGCGATTCGTCAACCAGCGCCGCCACCTCATACGGATACGCCGTTTCCCAGTGCCACCTGCCAATCCAGTTTTCCGCAGGCAACCCGAACAGCGTCTCCATCGCAGGGTTCACAAAAACGATGCGTCCAGCCCTGTCAAGCATCATGACACCACTCAAGATGTGCCCGAGAATGCCGCTCAGTTTACTTTGTTCCTGCACCGTCTTCTCGCGCTCCTCGCGCAGCGCAACAACCGCGCTTTGCACGCGCAAGCGCAGCTCAGTCAATGCTGAACTGCGCTCTGGCAAGTCCGGCCACTCCGGCTTGTTCTGCGTGCCTTCATAGAGGACATCTTCCAGCGACTTGATCAGTTCGCGCCCCATACTGCGATACTGCGCGACTCGCAAGCCCATGGCGATGATTGAAAACAGCGAAAGCGCCGTGAGAACCAGCGCCAGATCGAAAAGAAACACCATCACTCACTCCGCGTAAACTTGTATCCGACACCGCGCACCGTCTTAATATATCGCGGCGATTTAGGATCGCGCTCGATCTTTTCTCGCAAATGGCTCACATGCACATCGACAAGCCGCGTATCCCCCGCATAATCGTACCCCCACACACGATCAAGAAGCTGGTCGCGACTGACCACCCGATCCGTGTGCTGCAGCAAAAAGTAGAGCAGGTCAAACTCGCGCGGCGTCAGATCGATCAACCTCCCATCGACCGTCACCTCATAGCGCGAAACGTCAAGCCGCACCGATCCGACTTGATAAACCTCCTGCTGATCCGGTTCACGCTCCCCCTCACCCTTGCGCCTGAGCACCGCACGAACACGCGCCACCAATTCGCGTGGACTAAACGGCTTTGTAATGTAATCATCCGCCCCCATCTCAAGCCCCAGCACCCGATCGATCTCCTCGCCGCGCGCTGTCAGCATGATAATCGGCGTATCCTTGTGCATCTGGCGCATGCGCTTGCAAATCTCAAGACCACTCATGCCAGGCATCATCAAATCAAGGATCAACAAATCAAACGTATCCTGCTGAATCTGCTGAAAACCAGCCTCGCCATCTTCCGCAAGCGTGACATCAAAACCTGCCTGTACGAGATTGTAACGAACCAATGTGCGAATCGACTCTTCATCATCGACGACGAGCAGCTTCTGGCCCACGTTCCGATCTCCTCTACAAAATGGGATGTCAGCGATCTTTCAATCGCCAGGAAAGCCCTGTAAATCTTTGATTCATCTGTTCTTGCCGCACGGCGAGTTCCAGCGCCGACTGCGTGCCCACCAAAACCAAAAGCGACTTCGCACGCGTCATCGCCGTGTAGAGCAACTGCCGAAAGAGCATCACTGCGTGTTCGCGCATCACCGGCACGATCACTGCGCTGTATTCACTGCCTTGGCTCTTGTGCACAGAGATCGCAAACGCCTGAATCAGCGCATGCGCCTCATTTCTTGTAAACTCCATCCGTCTCTCCAGCGTATCATCCGTAAAACGAACCACAAGCGAATCACGTGACACCGATTCAATCAGTCCAGTGTCACCATTGAACAATTCGCGCTCATAGTCGTTCTTTGTGTACATCACGCGATCCCCGACGCGCAGCGTCCGCTCCCCGACGCGCAGCGTGTCATCGTTTGTCTGCAGTCGCTTGCTGACCATTTCGTTCAATCGATCCGTTCCCGTGTAGCCGCGCTTCATCGGGGAAAGAATCTGTATGCCCTGCCGTGCGTCACAGCCCACATAGCGCGGCAATCGCCTCGTCGCAAGATCCACAATCAGTTCGGCCGCGTCGGCCGCCTGATCTTTCTCGATAAAAAAACACTCTTGCCGCGCGCCCTCCTCTTTAAATTGAGGGATGCGCCCCATCCGCACATCATGTGCGGCCCGGACAATCTGACTATGGAGTCCCTGCCGAAATACAAAAGATAGAGATACAATCGGAAATTGCGAAGAGTCTATAAGATCTTTTAAAATCATCCCTGGCCCGACTGCCGGCAACTGTTCTGGATCACCGACAAGCAGGACATGCGCCTGCTCCGGCAGCGCTTCAAGCACACTGTAAAACAAGGGCGCGTCAATCATCGAAGCCTCGTCGATGATAAACAGATTCCCCTCCATCCGGTGACTCCGGTCGCGTCCAAAGCCAAACCGTCCTTGGGCATTTTTGCCCATTTCAAGCAGCCTGTGAATCGTCTGGGCGGGGCGGTCTGTGCTTTGCGCCAAGCGCTTGGCAGCTTTTCCTGTAGGAGCCGCGAGCACGACCTTCGCGCCAAGTCGCTCAAAAAATGATACGACATGGCGAATGGCCGTCGTCTTTCCCGTCCCCGGCCCCCCGGTCAAAATCACAAGAGGATGATCATCGACAAGCCTGGTCACGCTCAATTGCTCTTCAGACAGCGATTGCGTCGCATCTGCGCCTTCTTTTCCGTCATCGTCAGACGGTTCGTCGCGAAACGCATCCGCATGCAAAAGTTCATCCGAAAGTCGCCTGCCCTGTTTCAGCGCGCGCAAAAGCGCTGCTGTTTGCGTCTCCAAACGATAGTGACGGGCGCTATAAACGCACAACTCCGGAAGCTCATGCTGTTCGGCAACCACACTTGCGCGCGCCATGAGTCGCTGCGCTTCTGCCGCCACAACTTCTTTTTCAATGCCAAGAAGCGCAACGGCCTCCTCCAGCCACATGGAGTACGGGAGATAGATATGCCCATTCTCAATCGACGCGTCAAGCACGTGTAAAAGGGCCGCCGTGACGCGCGAAGGCGCTAAGCGATCGATGCCAAGCGCAGACGCAAGTTGATCTGACGTGCGAAAGCCAATCCCGCGCACATCCGCAATCGTTTGATACGGATCGCTCTGAAGCATTTGCAGCGCAGCTTGTCCTCCGCCATAAACATCGGCCAACTTATCTGCGAGATGAATCCCCATGCCGTGCCCTGTCAGAAATGCGCCCAATCGCGACATTTCGCCTTTTTCTGCCAGCACGTTTGCGAGTTCTTCTGCCTTTGCGCGCGAAATCCCCGGCACCTTTCTGATCGCCTGCGGATCTTCTCGCAAGACATCCAGCGTGCGAACGCCAAACGCATCGACAATACGTTTGGCCGTCTTTGGGCCGATCCCGCGAAAAGCGCCACTCGCAAGAAAGCGCTCCACACCCAATGTGCTTGTTGGAAGGACAACCGTGAAGGATGAGACGCGAAACTGACGCCCGTGCACCGGGTGAAATTCAAAGGAACCGACCCAGTCGCACTCAGCGCCCAAGGGCACTTCGTCGAATTGTCCAATCGCCGTGAGCGTGTCGCCGTTTGGAAGTCGCAAGCGAAGCGCGGCAAAACCACGTTGCCCGCCTGCCAGAATCTTCTCGGCCGTCGCCCGAAGACGCTGCGTAGCCACGATTACACGTTCAGGTCGCGGCGCACCCCGTCGACCATGTAGATAACCCACTCACCGATATTCGTGGCGTGATCGCCGATGCGTTCAAGAAACTGCGCGACCATCAGGAGCTGTGTCGCCTGTTCCACAGACGTCGGCGTCGACAGCATGAGTACGAGCAACTCGCGAAAAATCTGCCCATACAATCCGTCAACCTCGTCATCCCGCGTCGCTAGCGTCTCCGCCATCTGCACATCGCGGCGAATATACGCATTCAGGCCGTCTCTCACCATGCCCTGAACGATATGCGCCATGCGCGGTATGTCAATCAGCGGTTTTACCCACGGTTGCCGGTTGACCCGCAGCGCGACTTTGGCGATATCCACAGAGTGATCCGCCATTCGCTCAAGATCGGTGACCGCTTTCAAGACGGTCCCCAAAATGCGCAAATCCCCAGCCATCGGCTGCTGAAGCGCAATCAGGCGCAGCGATCTCGTCTCGATCTCAATTTCCATCCGGTCGATCTGATCGTCGCCTTCAAGAACTTCTTCAGCAAGTTTCGGGTCTTGATCCATGAGAGCGCGCACGGCTTTATAAATCGATTCTTCAACCAATGCGCCCATACGTAGCAAATCTTGCTGGAGGGTTTCTAAATCCTGATGAAATTGTCGTCGCGGTTCCATCCTAAACCCCTCCTGCCGTCTTCATCCTATCACGATATGATTTATTTTTTGTCAAGGTGTTGTAAAGATTCATGTTGCGCACCTCGATTTCCATTATCTCTAATTTTGAATTCGAATCAAATCAAAACTGCAAACACAACAAACTGAGCATCACATGTGATAAAAATAATCCTCGAAAATAATAAGTAACAACCTCTTGCAACTTTCTTGATGAAAGATTAACCTGTCTTTAATATCATAAATTTAAATCAATGAGGGACGTATCATGACTTCGATTGGCCAACGCATTCGCGAGTTGCGATTGAGTCGCGGCATGACGCAGACTCAATTGGCAAAAGACATTGTCACTCCAAGTATGATAAGTCAGATCGAGGCGGGAAAGGCGCAACCTTCATCTGCGCTCCTGAGAAAGATCGCCGAGCGACTTGACGCGATTAACGAATTGGAAGAAGTTACGCAAGACGAAGATGCAGTGCGCGCGCAAGGGATAGAGATCGCAAAGCTGTGCCTGGCGCTGGGACGCTTCGCCGAAGCCCAGGAAGTCTTATCTCAATGGGGAGATGAGATTCCAAACGTTGCCGATGTTTATTTTCTCCTCGGACAGATCTCTGAGGCGAACCGCCGCTTGGATGAAGCCTATTCGCGGTATCACACCGCCCTTTCACTCGCAAAAGAACAACACGTTGAACTTATGCCAGAGATACTAAAAAAAATCGGCGATCTGCACATGCTCCTGCAAGACCAAGAGACAGCCGCTTACCTGTACCGCAAAACCCAGTATGTAAGCGAAGAAATGCAGCTTCCACAAGGGATCCTGCAGTCCAAGGCTGACGTGCTTCTCTCTTCACTAAGATCCTTTCATGTGCCGCAGGGGTCAGGACAAACCCACGCGGATGATTCTGTCCTGACCCGCGAGAGTCCGTTTCCTGCACACCCCACGTTTGCGGCCTATGCAGACAAGATGCTCAGGGACACACTCGACGGATGGCGCAACCCTCCCTCGTCGGCGGGAACTACAAAAATCCAGCAAGTGGATCAACTGCGAACCCGTCTTGATGCACGGGCATGGATTTCGCTGTCACTCGACGCTACGATCCTCGCAGCCAAATCTGCGATTCAAAGCCAAAACCGCGACCAATGCAGCGCCTTCATGACACTCGCCAAGCATCAACTAGAACTTGCAGGAACGCCACAACAACAGTTGAGCTATGCGTTGCTTGAAGCTCTTTGGCAAGAGACATTTGGCAAAGATATCGACGCCGCGATAAAAAACATGCTTGAAACGTACGAAAAATGGCCAGACCCGCACGCTGAACGTGCAGAACACATGGTGAGATGGGTACAGGAGAGACCCGTTCAAGATCCGTTGAAAAAAACGGTTTTGACAAAGGCCTTTCAGGAGCAGCAAAGCCTTGGAAGATATGACGACATGACAAAAACCTCCAAGTTGCTTATCGAAACACTCCGCGCCTCTGACAATACGGATAAGATCCAGGATGTGCTTGCGTCCATGCGCGGTTAAGCGTCTCTCGTCTGAATTGCGAAAAACTGCAGGGCGTCGCCGACGAGTGACTGCGTCCCTGCAACGATCAACAGATCCTGCGGGCCTAGCGACTGACACGCCGCGCGCACGCTCTCTGCAAGGTTTGCGCATTCAAACGTCGTCCGATACTTTTGGGCATGCGCGCTTGCGTCCGCAGGAAATTCAAGATGCGGATTGGCAGCGCGCGTGATGACAAAAAATGAGGCGATCTCCGCAAAGGCTTCAATGACCCCTTTATAGTCCTTATCTCGCGGAACAGCGAGGATGACACCGACGCGGGGAGCCTCCGCCAATTTGGCCAGACGAACAATTTCTCGGGCGCTGTCGCGATGGATCGTGCCGTCAAGAAGCACCGCAGGCCTTCCGTCAGGCGTCCCCGGCAACCATTGTGCGCGCCCAGGAACCTGCACTTCTCGCATTGCGTCACGCCAGGATTCATTGCGCATCCCATCCTCTAAAAACAGCTCCACGGCAAAGCGCGCCACGGCTGCGTTCTCAACCGCATGCTCTCCGGGCATCGCCAGTTCAAAGTCGGACGAAGAACCATGCCTTGTCACGTAGCGAACGCGCGATCCCTCAATGGAGGATGTCAGGGTTTCTGTGTAAAAGTCCGTGCCACACATGTACAGCGGCACCCCTTGTGCTGTCGCCTCCTGCGAAAGGAGCGCTGCCACCTCAAGGGTTTGGCCCGCAGTTACAACCCACCGAACGCCATCCTTGATAATCCCTGCCTTTTCCCACGCTACATCATGCAGCGTAGGCCCTAACTGCTCTTTATGCTCAAGACGTATCGGCGTAAGGATTGCCAGATCCCCCCGCACTTGATTCACGTCGTCATGGCGCGCGCCGCGACCGAGTTCGAAGACATTGACGTCTGTATCGTTCAAAGCGAAATAGCGCGCCGCGACAGCCGCCAAAATGCCGACAGGTCCAATGTATGCACGGTCCGGAAGTTCTCGGCGAATCCGTTCAATCTCTGGAACAAGATCCGATAGAATCGCCATGAATTCATCCTCTGAAATCGCCTTGCCGTCAATTCGAATTCGCTCCGTGAAATCAACCATGTGCGGGCTTGTAAAAAGCCCCACTCTTTTGCCCTGCGATTGAAGAAGACGAGCAGTAAAGCGCGACGTCGTCCCTTTTCCTTTGCTTCCGGTGATTTTAATGGTTTTTATGTTCTGATCAGGCGCACCGATTGAATCGAGAAGAATCCTCGTGTAGTGAGGGGTGCGCGTTTCCCGATCATAGCCAAAATAATGCTTTTTTTTCGCGTCATTATAGGATTGATAGAGGTATGCGACAGAATCATGGAAAGAAGAAAACACAAAGAAACCTCCACCATTTTACATTTCAAACATTTTACATTCCCAAATAACTGCGCGCAATATCACAATGCGTCGTACATGCCATAGAAGGCTACGCGATTTCTTCCACGCTGTTTCGAACCGACATACATGGCGCGGTCCGCATTCCGAAGCAGACTTTGCGGGACATCCGCCGTATCGGGATAGGTGGCCGCACCAATACTAACGGTGACGCTAAGTGGAAACATCAGCGTGTTCCCTTGCGGAGGGATCAAAATCTTCGTCGAAGCAATCGACTGCCTCAAACGCTCAGCAATGTGCATGCTGACTTCATAATTTGCGCCAGGCAGGATGACTGTGAATTCTTCTCCGCCATAGCGGCATACAACATCTCCATCGCGCACTTGCTCGCGAATGATCTGTGCGACTGCCTTTAACACTTCATTTCCAGGGATATGCCCGTACTCGTCATTAATGGCTTTAAACCGATCCAAATCGAGGACGAGAAGCGTCAGCGGCTCTCCCATCTCATCTGCCCGCCTGCAGAGCACTGGAAGCATGGATTCAAAATAGCGATAATTGAATAGCCCTGTCAATTCATCCACCACGGTTTGCTGCTCGGACCGTTTGAGACGCTGTGCATTGAGCCAGCCAATCGCCGCCTGATTCGCGATAATTTGCAACATCTCGCGATCGCGCGTTGAATAGTGGATGCGTTCCGAGTGGGTCACGACAAGCATCCCAAGCATGCACTCATCATGTTGAATCGGAACACTCAAAACAGAATTCGCGCGCAGCGACGGGTGCACAGGTTCCTGATACACAAGAGACGCATCCGCTGTATTGCGCAACCAATGTGACACATCAGGCAAACGCTTCGGGTCTGCGCCAAAATAGGTCACATTGCGCATCTGATCCTCTATCTCCGCAGACGCACCTCTCACCGCGATCGGCGTCAAATACCCGTCGTCCCGTGGCGCAAAGACATAACTCGCAGATGCGACCACAAGATCCATGACACCTTGGAGCAGCGTATCCAACATCTCTTCTTCATTCAAATCTTTGTTCAGCTTGATCGTAGCATCACTAATCAACGAGAGTTGCCGATTGGCGATCACAAGGTTTGAGTAAAGCCGAAAAATATAGATCAAAGCGATATAAGGAAGCGCGGTATACAACAGCGCAATAGGCCCCAGCATATGTTGAAGGCTGACCAAGAGAATGACAATCAGCGATTCAATCCCCAGCGCAGTAAGATCCCAAAGAACCCCCATGCTCCAGGCGCCAATTTTTCCGCCCGAGCGAATCGCTTCCAAAATAAACATGATCAAGTAGTTTGTAAGAAAGTGAACACACATAAATACAATAACCGGTGTCGCATAGCTAAATGGAGAAACATCCCACGAAATGGGTGGGGAAAAACCTGCCGCAAGCCGAAACCCAAGATCAGAGAACATGGTCATAAGCGACATCATGCTCAAGTTCGCGACCAGACGATGCGAGCGCAAATGGCGATTCGAGATGAGATGGCTCAAAAACCACGCCAGGTTTACCACGATCACCGTCGGTACCACGCCAAACTGGAGATAGAGTGGCACAATGATACCAAGAGATACGTTGATCGATAATTCACCTAGCCGAACGGGAAAAAGCCACGTAAATAAAAGGAGTATCACATAGGCAAGCAAGAGCCAGCCGTTGCCTTCGTGTGGAGAATTGACCGGAGCTGTCATCATGTTGTAGATAAAGAGGAGAGAGGCCACGGCCACCATCAACGCGAGACAAACTCGGTATCTGGTACCAACTTCGTTATTCAACAGTGTTCCTCCTCATGGTTGAGGAAACCTAGGAGTCTTGTCCTAGGATGTTTAACTTAGAAATGAATACTTGAAGATTACCCTGTTTTTGACAATCTGGCAAGTCTTTGCAACAAAGAATTCTAATATTTTATATGAATCTCCCTGAACGTGACCTTTGCACGCGCCGTCTGATGACCGCTCACTTCACAACGCGGCTGATCATCTGTACCGCCTGTTGAATCTCTTCCTTTGTGTGAACCTCAAGCAATAACGCCTGCGTCTGCTTCGCCGTCTCAAGAATCGAGAGAATATCACTCCAACGGCGATTGCGCGAACTGGGAACGTAGGTGATAAACGGGAAGGACGACTGCATCCGCTCAATAATCTGCGTGGTCTCCCCCATCCCATCCAGATCAATGAGCACGACCTCCGACGCATTTCTCCCGAGTGCAAAACACTGGAGAGACAGCGTTCGAATAAACCACTCCACCCATACATGCGCCTGTTCAACCACCACGATGACCTGCGCGTGACATCCTTCGACTCTGTGATTTAAACGATGCACAAGTTGCCAAATCAGTAGTACTGCGCCATAAAATGCGAGGCCATAAATGATCAACCCATCGATCATGCCAAACGTCCTCCCATCGCTTTCCTGCACTTGAGTTTTACAGTATGCTGGGGGGTGTTTTGTGGTTACTGCGCATCTCAGGCTTTAGCCATGCCATCTCACGCCAACTATAGCCATTTTGATAAAAAAAAAACGCCGCTTGCGCGGCGCCATAGGGGTTAGGGTTTTTCACCTATAGACTTCGAAACGTCTCTTTTATTTTTGGGGGTATCCAGAAAGAAAAAAATCGTCTAGCAAAAAAACGTTGACACAACCACCCTTGCTAGACTCACAAATCTCAGCGTTGTGCAGCCGCCCGCAAGGCGTCCGCGCGATCCGTACGCTCCCACGGTAGGTCGAGATCCTTGCGCCCAAAGTGACCGTAAGCTGCCGTCTGGTGATAGATCGGTCGGCGCAGGTCAAGCGCGCGAATGATTCCCGCCGGGCGCAAATCAAAGTGCTCCGAGACAAGCGCGGCAATCTTTTCATCCTCAAGCGTACCCGTGCCAAACGTATCGACCATGATCGAGACTGGACGCGCGACGCCAATCGCATACGCAATCTGCACCTCGCACTTGTGCGCGAGCCCCGCTGCCACGATATTTTTTGCGACATAGCGCGCCGCATAGGCACCTGAACGGTCGACTTTCGTCGGATCCTTGCCCGAGAACGCGCCACCGCCGTGACGCGCGTAGCCGCCATACGTATCGACGATGATCTTGCGGCCCGTGAGTCCCGCGTCGCCCTGCGGTCCGCCAATGACAAAGCGCCCCGTCGGATTGATAAAATACTTCGTGTTTTCATCGAGCAAATGACGCGGCACAACCACTTCCACCACAAGCCGCTTCAAATCCCGCTCAATCGTCTCTTTATCCACAAGCGGGTGGTGCTGCGTCGAGATCACAATCGTGTCCACGCGAACCGGGCGATCGTCCTCATACTCCACCGTCACCTGCGTCTTGCCGTCCGGACGAAGATATGACACCAGGCGCTGCTTGCGCACCTCAGAGAGACGACGCGCAAGGTTGTGCGCAAGCGACACCGGCAGCGGCATCAGTTCTTCCGTCTCATCGACCGCAAACCCGAACATAAGCCCCTGATCGCCCGCACCGATCGCCTCAATATCCTCATCAGACATCTCGCCCGAGCGCGCCTCAAGCGCCTTGTTGACACCCATCGCGATATCCGGCGACTGTTCGTCAATCGACGTGATCACAGCGCATGTGTCTGCGTCAAAACCGTACTTGGCGCGCGTATAGCCAAGACTGCGAATGGTCTCGCGAACAACGCGCGGGATATCGACGTATCCCTCTGTCGTCACCTCACCCGCCACCAAGACGAGTCCCGTCGTCACAGAAGTTTCACAAGCTACGCGCGAATATGGATCTTGTTTTAAGAACGCATCAAGCAACGCATCGGAAATCTGATCGCATATTTTATCGGGATGTCCTTCAGTTACGGATTCGGATGTAAATAAACGGCGTTTCGCCATAAAAGACACCTCCTGACTCTGCACAAACACTGTAACTGTATTATACGAGACAATTCGTGTCAACGAACAGATTTTACCCAAAATGAAATACAACCCGATTGCGAGCCATGCGAAGCGTGGATGACGATGCAGCATCTGCCCGCACAATCCGGATGACGCTGCATCCACGCAAATTTGCCCAATTCGCCCCTATTCCCCAGGCGGTCTGACGCCATTCAAAAGATCCCACGTGTTCAGCCCAAACGTGTCCTGGAAATGAGGATAGTCGACGATGCTCTTAAAATCACCGCCCCACTGAAGTCCCGCCTGCTTTCCGAGCTGTCCCATCAACCGAAACTTCGAGACATCCGTCGTCATCGCGCCGTTTTCAAACGGCGCCGCGTCAAACGCCAACCCCCAATTGTGATACGAGTCTCCACCGCGCGCATTTGTGACAATCGGGCCTGGCGTCCACCGCCCTTGCGCAAACAGTCGATCCTCGTCACTCCAACTGCGAAAGGCTGTGTAGATCCGCACATCCATATGATGTTCCCGCGTCAACGCTAAAAACCGCCTGGCCATCGCCGCCACATGCGGATTGAGCGATTCAAGCGCAGCGGAAGTCGGGCGATCCTGATAGTGATCTTTGTCGTGTGGATTAAAAAGGGCTTGTCTCGTGCGCGGGTCCACAATGCCCGACGGGTAGATGCCGTGCGCCCTTTGAAAGGCGATGACAGCCGCAGTCGTGGCGGCGCCAAACCAGCCATCCGCGTGGCCCGCGTGATATCCATTCTGGTTCAGCAGCTTCTGCACCGCCAACACATTATCCACGAGCACCTTCCATGTGCTGTTCCGGACGATGCCATCGCGGTTCAAAGAAAACCGATCCTGAAAATTCTTGACTGCGTCGCTCGTTTTCTGGTCAAAGTATCCATCCAGTGCAAATCCGTTATAATTGAGCGCCAGACCATTCAAATCAGCCTGCAAGAGACGGACATAGTGCCCTTTTGAGCCCAAGCGAATCGACGGAAATACAGACATTTTTCATGCGCACCCTTTCCCAAGCTCCCGTATCTTAGGCGTTTTGCCTTCCCCCACGATATGAAACAGGCTTGGGCCAGGTGCGCAATCCATCACGCCAGCCAAAAAGAAAAGGCGGCCGCTCACGCAGCCACCACCGCACTGTCAAAGATCAATTTCCTTCCGACTGGCTCCCGGTTAACGCCAGTTGGCCAAACGCCACAAGCTTGCGCGTCATATGACCGCCCACCGTTCCCGCGTCGCGCGTCATCACGTTCCCCCAATAATCCTCACTGCCCTGATGGACGGGGAGACCCAATTCACCCGCGATTTCATATTTCAGATCATCGAGCGCCTTATGCGCACCCTTGACCACTTGCGTGAATCCACTCGCCATTCCTATGACCTCCTCGCGCACCGCGCGTACGTTTGTGCGGCGTGCTGCATTGGGTTACAGGTCTAGTGTGGCGAAAGACACGCAATTTAGGACGTCACATCTTGGTGCAAATCCCACCTACAAAGAGTGGTCGCGCCCGTCATCCGCGTCACCGCGCGCCGCGTGCTCAAGCGGGTGAGAAAGAACTGGAATGGCCCCCATTTCTTCGCTGCACTCCTCACGCCACGCGGCCATCGCACCCTGATCGACCAGCCAATAGCTCGGGCTACCCACACTGAAATTGCCCGGTACTGTATGCGCGTGATATGCGCGAAGCCCCTGTAGAGCATCATACAATTGACGCGTCGCACCAGGCGTTAGATCCGTCGTCGTCAGTTTCACACATGCCGCAAACACCGGATAAGGAAGCCTCCCCACATGCCAGATCAACGCGCGCAAAAAGCGCGACTGCCGATGAACCCGTCCGATATCCCCTAGCGGCTCGTGGCGAAAGCGGACAACTGCGAGCGCCGCCTGTGGAGACAGACGCTGCCAGCCTTTGTGCACGTGCACGCCTTCCGGTGAATCCATCTCGCGATCCACATGAAACGGCAGCGGCCCAAGGTGCGCCATGACTCTTCGAAACGAGGAAAAATCAAGCGACATCATGGCACTTATCCGCTGATGCGTCAAATGCTCAACCGCGCGCTTGAGTCCCCCTGAGCCTGACGAAAGCAACAGACCGTTGATCTTCTGGTACCTCCCGCGCGCGTCAACGACACGCGTATCGCGAGGTATATGTAGCGCATCGACAACACCCGTATCCGGACGCGCCGTAAGCAGGACGAGCGCGTCAGCCTGCAGCTCCTGATGGCGCCACGCGAAGGGACTCTCCGGGTCGCGGTCGAGGCCGACGAGAAGCAGCGAAAAAGGATGCGCTTTCATCGGAACAAAAGACGCACCCGACTGCGCAACTCGCCCCACGGACAGGCCGCCTGCAGCAAGCGCGCGCGGTCCGCTGATAAAAAGCGCAGAACAAAGCATGGTCAGCGCCGCCATCTTACGCACAAAACGCAAAAAAGTCTCATTCAATCGTATCTCAAGACCCCTTACGCAGCCGTTCTTGGTACGCCAGATACGCAAACTGGGGCAGCGCCAACTGTCGACGCCACCGTTTCGGGTCCGCAAGGAGCCGATAGAACCACTCCAGATGCATCCGCTGAAACAGCACTGGCGCACGTTTGACCGTGCCCGCTAAAATGTCAATGGTTCCACCCACTCCGATCATCAGCGGAACAGACAGCGCATCGCGATACTCCCAAATAAAGCGCTCCTGCCGCGGTTGACCAAGCCCCACGAGGAGAATCTGTGGGTGAAACGCCCGAATCTCATCGAGGATCATAGGCACATCCGCCGCGTCAAAGTAACCGTTGCGTCCAGCGACGGCAAGTTCCGGGTACGACGCTCTGACGGCGTTCAGCGCCTTTGCGTTTGACTCCGGCGACGCGCCGAGAAGAAAGACGCGAAACCCGCGCTCGGCACTTTGCGCGAGCAGCTTCTCTGCAAGCGTGACACCCGTCACCCGCTCGAGATCAGAATGGCCGTGAAGGCGCGCGGCAAGCACAATGCCGATCCCATCCGGCGTGATCAGATCCGCACCTTCGAGCAGCGGCAAAAGGGCCTGATCGCGGCGCGTGTGCATCACAAACTCAGGCCCCGCCGTGATGACCACATGCGGGTTTTGATCCATGGCATAGTCTGTACAACGCGCGATGACTTCATTCTCTGTATAGGTTGCAAATGGAACATTCAAAATGCGTAGCACAGTCCCGTCTGGCTGTTTCACGTGTCGACCCTCATCATTTTCCAAAGTGTTCGATCTGCGCGCGCACCTTGTACAACTCGCGCGGATCTACGTAAAAATACCACAAGCCGTCTGCCGGGTCTACGGCATTTCGCCCGCGCATCATCTCTGTGACGACCGTGTGATTCGGACTCAGCATCACATGCATGAGCGCAGACACCGCCTCCCACACACTCGCGTCCGTATGCAAGTGCGTCGGCATCGTCACTGCCGCTTTTGCCACCGCAAACCAATGGTCCGGCGGCACATTCGTCGTCACAATCGCCCGCAGCAGCTTTTGCTGGCGCGCCATACGCCCCGTATCCGCAAGCGCGTCATGCCGGAAGCGCACATAGTCAAGCGCCTTTTTCCCATCGAGGATCTGTCGCCCCGGCCGCAAGTGAATATGCGTCCCGTCGCTCGCGTCGTCGTAATCCATGGCGCGCTCCACCGTCATTGGCACGCCGCCAAGCGCGTCGACCAGTTCCTTGAACGCGTCAAAATCCACGGACAGCGCGTGATCAATATGGAAGCCAAACGTCTCATCAAGCGTTTTTTTGAGTAGAGGAAGATTGCCGTACGCAAGCGCGTGATTGACCTTTGTCGTGCCATAGCCGCGGATCGCAACGCGCATGTCACGCGGCACCGAGATCAGCAGCACGCGCGTCCCTGCCGCATTGCTTTTGGCCAAGACCATCGTGTCCGAGCGCGCAGACTCACCCGCCCGTGAATCCGTCCCGACAATCAGCCACAATGGAGCCGCCTGCCGCGGCGATGCGTGAAACAGCGACCGCAAAAGCGTAGCGCTTGAATCATCTGCCCGCACAGGAGAAGTCCCCGTCCCCGACTGCGGCCGTGCAGCTGGCGTATCAGACGCGCCCTGCGCGTCGCTTTGCATTCCCACAACACCTGGCGCGCCAGACGATACCACTGCCCCTTGCGCTGGCTGCACGACGGTTGTGCGGGGTACTTCCCCGTTCGTTTGCGCGGACGCCACTGCCGACGTCTGCGCCGACAACACGCGGATCGGCGCTGGCTGGCGCGCCATCCATGCGTACCCCAGCAAAAGCGTCGCGCAAGTTATGCCAAACGCCATAAGACCAGATCGAAAAAAACGCTTCACGAGCAGAAGACCCCCTCGTCACTTTTTTCTTAGGATGTCCAAACATCGCCGAGAAAAAGAAAACCACCCGCAAAGGGTGGTGGGGAGGTCTTACCGAAAATCATACTCGTGGGTGCAATAAAGATCATCCTGACAAATCAGGTGATCCGCACACCGCGCAGTCATGACGCGAAGATATAGGTATGAATTCATAAAAATTGCTATAAAATTGCGCGTAGAGCGTCATGGGGGACATGCGTTCTAGGGGGGACTAGAAAACGATGCCCTACGCGCAGCAACACAATTCAATTGCTTATTCTCTATTGCTCATAATTCTACAAGATACGACACGGTGTGACAAGCCTTTTTCAAGTATTTTTAAAGGAAAATCGGATGCGAGCAGGCCACACGTCAGCCGCCGATCTGCGACATCGCGCGCCACGTCGGCGTGAGCCCATTTTCAAGCAGTTCCCCCGCGCGCGCCATCTCGTGTTTCTCCGGCTTCAGCTTCAGCGCCCGATAAAAAAGCTCCTTGAGCTTCTCCGGATCGTGCGCACAGTCCCGCACCGACACCTCGTCTTCCCAATAGAGACACGGTTTGAGCTTCCCATCCGCCGTAAGACGCAGACGATTGCACGTCGCGCAAAAGTGATCGCTCACCGGGTGGATCAAACCGATCTGGCCCGCAAACCCAGGCACGCGGAAATACTCCGCAGGCCCGTTGCCACGCACCTGATCCCCCGCCTCAAGCGAAAGCCCCGCCGCTTTTGCCTCCTCAAACACCTGCGTCAGCGGAACATAGCGCGCGCGCCACTGCTCTGCATCCTGCCCGATCGGCATGTACTCGATAAACCGCACAATCAGCGGCCACTCTTTCGTCAGGCGGATAAAATCGACGATCTCCGTCTCATTAAATCCTTTGACAAGCACCACGTTCAACTTAATCGGCGAGAACCCCGCCTCGACCGCCGCCTCAAGCCCCCGCCACACGCGCACATAATCTCCGTGCCGCGTGATCGCCTGAAACGCTTCCGGTTTCATCGAGTCAAGACTCAAGTTGAGCCGCGAAATCCCCGCGCGCTTGAGCGCATGCGCCTGTTCGCGCAGCGTCATGCCATTGGTCGTCAGCGCGATATCTTCAATTCCCGGAATCGCCGCCAACCGCTCGACCAGTTCCACCAAGTTCTTGCGAACCGTCGGTTCGCCGCCCGTAATGCGCAGTTTGCGAATGCCAAGCGCAGCGCCAGCTTTTACAACACCGACAATCTCGTCATCCGTCATGATCGCTGACTCATCAAGAAACTGCATGCCTTCAGCAGGCATGCAGTAGACACAGCGAAGATTGCAGCGATCCGTGACCGAAATGCGCAGATAATCGTGAACCCGTTCAAACCGATCGACGAGCGCCACTTTTATTCCCCTCTCTCACAACCTATCGATTCCCCTATTGTACACCTGAAGGTAACCCACGGGAAGGGAGAGAGAAACACCACAAACGTTATTGCAGCGCCGCGTTCATCAAATCGACAACAAGGATCGGATCTGTCTTTGAGCCATCCGGATTGACCGCAGGCGGCGTATACGTCGAGCCCATCATGTGAATGTTGCCGTTTGGCCCTTTGACCTCATACTGAATCTCAAGCGTCTGAACGCCGGAGACGGGCACCGAAAACGAGATCGGCTCCGTCCCGCCTTGCGCCCAACCCGTTTGCCCGATCGTTTTGCCGTCTCCCAAAAACACCAGTTGCACCGCGCCGCCGTAATTCTTCGAGAGGTCATCAATCGCCAGCGTGCCACTAAACGTCGTGTACTTTCCGTTGAGCGCATAGTCGACCCCCGGAACCTGCGCAGGTGTACCCGGAACGACGCCCCACTCCATCGTGTAGATCCCAGGATAAAGCTGCCCCAGCACCGTCGCGTTCCAATAGCCAGACAGTTGTCCTTTCGGATACAGGTTCGTATTCGCAAAGTCCCCATACAAGTGTGTCGGCTGCATCGACAAGACAAGCGGCGTCGAGCCCGTCGGAAATGCGGGAGGCGTCGATTGCTTGATGTCTACATTGCCTGCGCTGTCAATCGTCGGCAAAAGTCCCGTCACCGACGTGTACGCCGTCGAGGACGCAGGCACATCGAGGAACGTCGACCCATCCGTAATCCCTGAAGGCAGCGCTTGTCCATTGTAGTAAACCGAGACAGGATGCACCGTGCTCGATGGCGTCACCTTGACCGTCGCCGGATTGTTGATCCACTGGACGTTCGCGCCAAGCGCATGCCCCACCGTGCTGATTGGAACGTACACATTCTTGTTATAGATAAACGGTTCCGCACTCGTTGGCACCGGTTTTCCGTTGACCTGGATCGAAATGTTCGCATAGGACGCTTCAATGTGTCGAAACGTCGCGCTGGCATAGGCAGTTCCCCCAGCCAACAAGAGGCTTGTTACCGCCCCGAGCACAAACGGGCGTGGATTCATAGCGTTTAAGTCCCCTCTCGTTTCATATCATCAGGCGAAAGCCGTCTGGCCAAATCGGATAGCGTTACATCAGTGCACCCGCACATCCGCAAAATCAATATCGGTTACCATGCCGGACGGCAGCGTCTGACCCGCTTGATAGACCGTACCCGCAGAACCGTTACTCTTTAGCGCCTCCACACCAAATGACACGTTGACAAGCTTCATACCCGTCAAATCGACCGAGACAGGCGTCGCCGCCTGGCCGCGTTTCATCCACGGCGATTGATACAGTGTCTTCATGGTTCCGTTGCCCGTGTCTCCCGAGATCGTGAGTTGCACCGCCTCATGGCCATCCGACGCGTCATCAAGCCCAAACATTCCCGTCATCGACGTGAAGTTCCCATTCATCGCATACGTGACGCCAGGCACTTCTGACGGGCCGCTTGACGCCGTTCCCCAGACGAGCGTATCAAGGTTGTTGTAGGTCTGACCCGCGATCTGCGGCGCGCCCTGACTCCAGCCGTAGATCGGGCCAATTCCGCCATTGAACGAGCGCGCATAGTCGCCCACATCGTGCACATCGTAAAATGCGCTCAGCGGAAGTCCCGCCGCCGGCCCTTTTCCGATATAGACCGTGTTTGTCCGCGTGTCATTGTAAAAAGGTAGGTTTGCGACTGCCGCCAGCGCGTACGCCGCAAGATCCTGCTGTTGATTGTAAGTGACGGTATGCGTTCCGCTATAAACGGGTAAACCATAATACGTGAGCATGCCCGTCTGAACCTGCGGCACGAACGGAGCGCCGACTTCCACACTTTTTTTGGGCCCGTTCCACGTTGCCGTCGCGTGAAGTCCAATCGCAATCGTGCTGATCGGAACGTATACATTCTTGTTGTAAATAAAAGGTTGCGCGCTGGTGTGAATCACTCGCCCACCGACATTGATGCCAATGTTCGCGTATTCCGCGAGAATCGAGCGAACACCCGTGCTCGCAAACGTGACACCGCCAAACAGCGCGACACCCGCGAGAAGTCCGGTCGTGTATCCGAGCGCGTTTTTCGTCAACTTTCGCATGATAGAGAACTCCTTTGCATCATACTGTCCAGCATCCTTATACCTAACCTATCATAGGATAGTAGAAGGATGTTGAAGGATCAATGGAAATTTATTGGTTTCACTAATTGACAGTATCTTGCCAAAATGATATTGTTTGTGAGAGACTACATCTAAATAAGTACGTAGGTTGTACTTTCCGTAGGGGGATTTCTTAGTGCAAGGTGTCGTTAAATGGTTCAATAGCGAAAAAGGCTACGGTTTTATCCGTGTCGATGGCGGAAACGACGTTTTCGTTCATTACACCGCGATCAGCGGCGACGGATACCGCACGCTCGAAGAAGGACAACAAGTCGAATTCGACATTGTTGAAGGACAGCGCGGTCCCCAGGCAGCAAACGTAAACAAGCTTTAATAAACTACTTCATACGAATTAAAATGTACACCCCGTCTTCGGACGGGCTTTTTGTTGTTCCGACCATAAACTGACAGTAAAAACCCCGCCCGCCGCGTGCTAAGATCAAGCTATAGAAACACCCGAAAAAGGAGGGGCAGCCATGACAGCCGCGTGTGCTCGGACACCCAGAAAAAAACACACACTCCTCACCTCGATCGCCACACTCGGCATCGCTCTTGGAAGTCCTGTCAGTGCGTTTGCACAGACGATGCCTGCGGCACGCACGCATGCGGTCGCGCGAACGATGACCCGCGCACGCATGGCCACACGGCAGCCTCCACACACGCCTGCGACGATGCGAAAAACGCCCGTCGCTGCGCGACCTATGACGCTTACCAAGGGGGCGTTCGTACAGTGGGCGATGCACACCTTTACCCCCCGCGCCACAAAGACGGTGCGCCCGTTTCACTTCTCGGATGTGCCGCGCACGCTCGCGCCGCTTGTAACCCAGGCGATCGAGACGCACCTTGTGACGCCTGACCGCGCACAACACTTCGGGTTTGATGACAATGTGACACAGCAGACGGCGGTGACCGGGCTGATCCGGATGCTCGGCGTATCGACAAAAGGGCTTACGCCGCTGACATTCGCCAAGCGTTCGGGATGGATCACGGCGAGCGCTTCGACCTATGCGACACAGGCAGAACTTCCATTCCTCGCCGCGCGCGTTCGGCAGACGATCGCACAGCAGAAAAGGGTGGCTTACGTCCCCAAGAAAACCACAAAGCCGACCCCTTACGTGACACCGTATACGCTGCCCGGCACGCCGGCAAGCGGCGAGCTTGCCTTTTCGATTGCCCCGACAACGGCTGCACTCCTAGCGAACAAATCACTGCGCCAGGCGACCATCGCCGCGCCCGCAAAAGGGGTGCATCCGCTTGTCGATCTCACGAGCGTTTTCTACAATCCCGCGCTGCCGCAAGTCTATGCGGCGGGACACCTTGCCGCAAACAGCGCGCCAAGGACCTCCGTGTGGATAGAGATCAACGAGTCAGGTGACGCGACAGGCCAATCCGCGCAGTGGATCTACGACGTTCCTGTCACGGCAAACGGAAGCTTCAGCGTTTTGCTGCACGTCCCGTTTCCCGCCGACACGTACCAAGTGCAGGCTGCACCGCCGCTAATTACAAACCAGACATCGCTCACCTACACGTTTGACACAGCGCACCAGTCGGTCACGGCTCCGTTCACGTTCACCTACAGCGGTCAGGACAGCGATCAACAGCTCGGCATGCTCGCCTCCGCGTGGGCGAACTGGCTCGATCCATCCGTTCAGGCGTTGGCAAAACAGATCACGGCAAGCGCCGCGACACCACTTGCGAAGGCGCAAGCGGTCTACACGTGGGAGATGAACCATATCGGCTACAACGGGCCGCTACTCAAAAATGGCGGCTATGGCTGGAGCACGACAGAAGAAACGCTCGCGACACGCTCAGGCATCTGCGTAGACTACGCGAACGTCGCAGACGCCATGCTGCGCGCGCTTGGCATCCCGACAGAGATGGTCGTCGGCTATGCAAACGACGCGGCGACACCGCAGGTTGACAACGGCAACACAGGACACGCCTGGAATCGCTCGTGGATCAATGGCGCGTGGGTTTATTTCGACCCGACTTGGTCCCGCGAGTACATCCTGACGTCCGCTGGCGAGCAGTATCCCGGCCCCGGCGATCTCTTTCTCACACAGCCGCAGTGGTTCAACCCGCCGGCGAGCCTGCTGAACAGCACACACCAGATGCTCGGCATTCAGGATCAGTGATCGCCGCACTGCGCGGCGGTCTCACTTCAGCGTAACGGGTTAAACGGCAAATGAATGAAGGCTGAAATTTCCAGTCTTGCGTCAATACAACGCTTTTCTAAAACACTCCAGAACACCGACAAGATCGCGCTCAGTCATCCTCCCCAACTTGCGAGTGATGTTGGCGTCTTCAAGACCAAACACTTTGCTTACACGAACCACTGACGGGAACAAAAGAGAAGCTTGCCGCCAATCATTCACCTCGATATCCCACGAGTCACGTACTTCGTGCGACGTTATCATTAAACCAATATACTCACCGCGATCACGGTGCAAAGGTTCACTGGATACGATGAGAACAGGTCTTTTCTTCCTGCTGGTCAAGTCAGCAAATGGAAAAACGGTCAGGACGATTTCTCCCGCCTTATAGGTCATTGTAGGCATCGTCCTTTGCATAATCCCAGTCACGCAGTGAATATTGAAGAACCTGACGGTAAAAATCCTCTGCCTCAAGCTTCTCAATCATTTCCCGCTTTTCTTCGTCAGACAGTCTCTTGAATTCCTCCACAAGTCGATTGACAGTCGCGCTCATAGAATCTCCCCTTTAGAACACGAAATATATACGTTCATTATATAGTATTGACCCGTTCTTTCAAACTTACTCAAATCTACGCATAGGTAGCTTTGACGTTGAATTCCTGCTTCGTCGAGGTCGCCT
>NZ_LPVJ01000039.1 GCF_001516615.1 Ferroacidibacillus organovorans
GGCAATGTGTAAGGTTTTGCATGTCAGCGAAACTGGCTATTATCGCTGGCTGCGTACTCAAAACAGACCCTATAAATACGATGATCTTTTGGCGAAGATCCGTCAGATTCGTGCAGAAAACAAGGACTATGGGGCATACCGCATCTTTTTGGCCTTGCAACTGTTCCACGGCTATACCGGGACTATCATGTCGTCCGAAGACTTTGCAAAGCCCATCAGCTGATGCTGAAGAAGAACCATCATGCCAAGGGAACGACCAAGGCTGATCCTGCTGCACAAGCGAGCGAAAATCTGATAAAGCAGGATTTTACTGCCACGGCCCCCAATCAAAAGTGGCTGGGGGACATCAACGGAGATCCCCACGGCGGAGGGCAAGCTGTATGTCAGCGCCGTATTGGATTGTTATGATGGCGCGATTGTAGGATTTAAGATGGCGGATCACATGAGAGCCGAACTCTGCGTCGCGTCATTCACCTTGGCTGTCCAAAAGCATCAAGCTTTTGGCATGACGTTTCACAGTGATCGAGGAAGCCAGTTTACAAGCAAGGTGTACCGAGAAACCTTAGCCAGGTATGGTGCGGTGCAAAGTATGAGCCATACCGGAAGATGCTACGACAATGCCAGAATGGAGTCCTTTTTGCCACGCTGAAAAAGAGTGCATTTACAAGGTCAAAACAGAAACATTGAAGATGGAGGTGGTCAAAAGCATGGTTTTCCGGTTTATCGAAATCCACTATAACCGGAAACGAATTTACACAACCAACGATGGTTATCCACCTTTGATGAAACGTCGTCAATATTACCGAGACCAGCTGTCCAAGGTAGTCTAAAAAGCGGGTAGCTAAGGTCTTGCTCCCAACATCTGTCGCAAGACCGTTTTTCATTTTGTTTAGGGATTCATTCGTCAAGGTCAGGGTCGTATTTTCCAGAAAAGTACATCTGGAAAATCTCCACCTTTCCCTTGACTTCACTCACACCCCCTAGGCGTAGCATAGACCGGTATTACGAGTTTCGGGGCTAAACTAAATTTGACAATTCCAATTTGATGGCAAAGTTGGTTTCTATAATGGGACCGTTGTATGTTTGATATTGTAATCACAAAGAGGTGGTCGTCGATGCAAAGAGAGATGGATGAATTAAAAGTAATGTCCCATTTGTATCAGCGGCAAGTGATTCAACTGAATAAAATTGATCAAGTGCATAAATTGATGCAACGTATGTCATCAGAACAAAGAGATTTATTTCAACCGCTCCTTGAACAAGTGCGTGAATTATTTCTCGCCGATCTTGTGTCCTTCATTCATATCGATCATCGCAGAGAGAAGGCAACCGTACGGGCGCACGTGGGATACTTCAAGAACGAATATCCGGATGTTGAAAAGATGTATGAGTTGATTCGCTTAAAAATCCCTAATTTCTACACCCAATCTTATGTGACGTGGAACAGATTGGATGATTTTGACACCTTAACGACACGGAGCTATTCCGTTGAGCATGCACTCTTTCTCCCGATTCGCTCGAGTCAAGGGCGTGGTTATGGCGCTCTCAGTCTGTATCGATGCTATTCTACGTGTTTTGACCAAGAAGATATTGCTTTATTGGTGGATATTTCTATTCGATTAGGTGATTATTTATACGGAGAAGAGATTCAACGCACTGAAAGAGAACGACTCGAAGTTCTAGAGCAAGTGAATCAACGGATCCTCGAGATCAACCAGAAGGTTCATCGACTGAATGAATTGCCCGGTTTTCTGAAAACCTCCGTGGAGTGTCTGTTGAATTGTGATGTTTTTCTCTATGATGATCAAGAAATTGAGCGAGAAGAAGTTTGCCAGATACGTACGATGCCCTATCCTATACAGGATCATCGCAATTTAGATGCAACAGGATACACGGCTTCCTTGAAGATGGCGATGGGTAAGACATTGATATTCATGCTACAAGGTCAATTTGAGTTGTTTAAAATTGAAATGTTAAAAACATTTTGGCATTATGTGGTGATCTACAAAGATGGCTTAGCGATGAGTGAACGATTAGAGTGGATGGCCACACATGATCAGTTAACATCGATATGGAACAGACACGGATTTTTCAGGCATTGAATCGAAGTGTTGAAATGAACGGCGATGCGCCGCTATCGATCGCAATTTTTGATATTGATAATTTCAAGGAGATCAACGATAGTTTTGGACACGCGGTAGGAGATAAAGTATTACAGGAAATCTCACGGAGAGTGATCGCTTCTTTTGATCCTTTGATCGAGGTTTACTTTGCGCGGTATGGCGGAGAAGAGTTTGTGTTAGCGACACGAAATAATGTAGAAGGGTTCATTCAATGGTGTGAGCGCATTCGGTTAGAGATTGCGGGTACTCCGGTGCAAGCGAGCCAACAGGCTATTCCTGTAACGGTGAGTGTGGGAATAACAAGTCAATTTCAACATATCGAATCAAATCTTATTTCGAGGATGCTGCAAGAGGCGGACGAAGCCATGTATCATGCCAAACGATCTGGCAAAAATCGCACGATGTGTATGTAGATCTTCTCACTTGCTGTTTCAGCGCTCGATTGGTTAGATCAAAAACATGGTTGACTCAACCATCAGTATAGAGGTTGCAAACAATAGCCTCTGCAAGGATGTCTGTGGAGCGCAACAGCGCAAGGGGAACCTGTGGTAAAACGGAGACCCCGGGTGGCACGATGACAGGCAGCTCTGTACAGGCGAGGAGAATGCCATCAAGTTTGCAACTCCACGGCCTTTGTGCGAGTTGAATCACTTGTTTGCCTAGATCTTCAATTTTAGCGTGAACGTGCCCGTCAAGCGCTGAATGATGAAAGGTACTGGCCTCCTTAACCGACGAGATGATTTCCGCAATCTCTGACTGTGTTCTGTCGTCCGGATAATAGGCTTCGAGTCCCGCTTTGCGAAAGGATTCTTCATAAACCTGAAAGGTGCGCGTGGGTGTCGTACCCATGATCCCAATTTTTCTGTGCGGTGTTTTCGCAATCCTAGAAGTAACCTCTTCAATCAACGAAACCATGGGAACTTCAACGTGATTTGCGATTTCTCTCTGATAGATGCTGGTTGTAGTCGATGGTATTGCAATCAGTTCTGCACCAGCTTGAACCAACTTTCTTGCCATTTCCACCAGCTTTGGAACGGGGGATTCACCAATGCCCATAAGGTGCTCAATGCGACTCGGTACCGTCGGATCTGCCATCAAAATGACGGGAATGTGTTCTGAATCCATGGTTGCTGGAGACAGCTCGATCAATCGACGATAGAAATGTGCGCCCGCAAGCGGGCCGAGGCCAGCGATCACTCCGAGTGTCTTCAATTCTTCTGCCTCCCGACCGAATCGTTGTTATTTTTAGTGTTTACATTTGACGTTATTGTGCCGGTGGTTGTGTAAACCGTTCGCGTTCCTTCATGCCTTGATCTGAACTCAGGTCATGATTTTTAAGACGTGCCAGGTAGATTCTATAAACAACAGTCCCCAGAATGACGACGACTGCAGATTGAAACGCTGGTTGTAGGTAGATTGGATTCGCGATTGATGACAGCGTGATAGAGATGGAAAACCAAACAGAGACGGCCATAAGCAGCACACCGATAAAAATCTGCATGAATCGATTTCTTGCCAATTGTGAAGTATTGGCAGAATAGAGATTTGGGGCGCGGTGAGGGAACGTGATCATCCCGAGACCGATAAAGAAAAACACGAGCATGACGGATAATACTCGGATGTTAACGCCAAACACAAAGCCTAATTTGATAGACTCGATGAGGCTGATCGAACCAAAAATGGCGCTGAGGCTCAAGGCTAATACAGGCGTCTTATACTTGGCGTGCGTTCTCGCAAAGATCGCTGGTATCAGTCCATCTTCTCCCCAGGCATACACCCAGCGCGACTGTGCGAGAAAAATCGGCAAAAATGTTTTGGCGACAATCAGTGCAACACAAACGTTCAAGAGCGAAGACATCCAGGTGGGCATCAGGAATTGCAACAGTCCAGACGACGTTGTGTATGACGATAGATTCATCTTTGCCAAACCGGAGATGACTTGCCACGGCACTGCGTGATAAACTGCCCATGCAAACAGAGTATAGATTACAGTAACCATTGTCACGGTGACAACGACTGCCTTTGACAGTGATTTGACAGCGTTTTTTGCTTCACCGCCTGTCTGCGTCGCAGTTGAGAGGCCAAGGTAACCGAAAAAAAGAACAGGTAAAGCAGACCCAAAGGCAATCCCGTAGCTGACATTGTGAACGGGTGATGCTGCTATGATGCTGGTCAACGGGATATGCAAGTGCTGCGTTAAAGCATTCACAAAAGTATGTTGACTGGAAGCAAACCCTATTATAATCATCACGAGTGCAACAACAAAGACGAGAAACATCGCGATCGTGGTCAAGGTTCCCGCGAGGCGAACGCCGTGAACATGAATAAACCAAAATCCCCACAGAATGATGAGTCCCACAATTAAAATGCCTGCATTGGACGCGAAAAACGCACCGATTCCAGTGGCTCCAAGGGATAATGCCGCTGTAGAGAGAAACTTTGGAGCGGAATAAGCTAGTGTACCGAGCGCACCAGTGAACCCGAACCACGCTAGAAACGTCACAACAAATGCGATTCCAGGGCTGAGCGCTCTTGAAATCATGACGTATTCCCCGCCGGCTCCGACTAAACCAGAGGCAAAGAAATAGCGATACGCAACGACCGTGACAAAGGTTATGGCGCCGCCTACCAGCATGAGCAATGGTACGAGATTGCCGACACCCGGTGTACTTTGTTGAATCTGAGTTGATACGAAAAACAGTCCAGCTGCTATCTCATTTGTAAGCCCAAATGCTATGACCGCAAGCAGACCGAGAGCACGATTCAAGTGATTTGGTTGCTGCATACCATTTCCTCCCGGTGTCTTGACCTAATTGCTCGCGAGTGCAGTCTCGGCTTCAAAAAATAGAGATGTATAAGCGTAAAGTGCTGGTGAACCGCCTGTGTGGACAAACAACACATTGTCGTTCTTTTGGAAATGCCCGTTTCGGATGAGACTGATGAGGCCGGACATCGCTTTACCCGTGTAGACAGGATCGAGTAAAATTCCCTCCGTTTTGGCCAATAGGTTGACGGCGTCTACCATTTCCACAGTAGGCAAAGAATATCCTGGTCCTACATAATCGTCAAAACAGGTGACTACATCGCGGGGGATTGAATGTTTAAGGCCGATATGGTTGCCGACGCGAACAGCAAGATCGTGAATGAGTGTTTCTTGTACATCTTTGGGGCGACTGACATTAATACCGACGACTGGAATCCCGGCATTGTTTCCATAGAATCCAACAACAAGGCCTGCATGTGTGCCACCGCTGCCGCTGGCGCACACGACTGTGCTGATGTTTAGACCATGATCGAAGAGTTGAGCGAGCACTTCTTCCGCACAGGACACATAGCCAAGTGAGCCAATTTCGTTTGATCCACCTCCGGGAATAATATATGGTTTGCGGCCTTTTTTGACGAGTTCTTGTGCGATCTTTTGCATCTCGACGAGCATGTCTGAACCGCCAGGGACAACTCGAATTCCTTCCACACCAAGCAAATGGTAGAGGAAATTATTGCCGCTGCTTTGCGGATTGTAACTGTTTGGGACGCGTTCTTCTAAAACAAGGTGACACTTCATGCCTTCCTTTACGGCTGCAGCGAGCGTCAAACGACAATGGTTAGACTGTACGGCTCCGCAGGTGATGACCGTATCGCTGCCTTCCTTGAGCGCGTCCGCGATGAGAAATTCTAATTTTCGGGTCTTGTTTCCACCCGATGCGAGACCGAGGAGGTCGTCGCGCTTCATAAAGAGCTGTGGACCATCGAGTACCTGCGATAACCGCGGAAGGTGTTCGATGGATGTAGGGCCGGCGGTATAGCGACGACGAGGAAATTGCGCGAGATTCATGGACAAACACCTCTTTGTTCAAAATTTTAGAATTCATTATATTTAGTATCATAGGTTGCTTTTTGCAATGAGTAAAACGAATAATTGTAATTATCACTATGCTATTTTTTCATAAGGGGCTTCCACAGTTAGGGATAGCGATGAATGAATGTCAAGGTGATTCTATGTTTCAGGAGGCAGGGCGATGAGTGTGACCATCATGAGTGGAGAATGGAATGGACGTGTGCAACAGATCAAGATGGAGGATGGCATCATTACAGCCATTGGCGACATTGCAAGTACTTCGTTTATCGGGGCAACGCATATTGAAACGGGCGGCCGGTTGTTCCCTGGTTATATCGACGTACATGTCCACGGCGGTGGCGGGGCCGAGGTCATGGAGGGGACAGAAGACGCGTTTGAACAGGTGGCACTGACACACGCCAGGCACGGTACAACGGGGCTCCTTTTGACAACCGTCACCGCATCGCCTGAGGATTTGGATAAAGTCTTCACGGCATACGAACCTAAGCGAATTCGAAATGGTGCTGAGATTCTCGGCTTTCATCTCGAGGGGCCCTTCATCAATCCCGCAAAGCCTGGGGCGCAGCCGAAAGAATTCATCCTTCCACCGAGTGAAAGTCTTTTCAAACGCTGGCAGTCACGATCTGAAGGTGCCATTCGCTATGTAACACTTGCACCGGAGTTGGAAGGTGCGGAATCGCTGATCAAACTGGCTGTTGATCAAGGGATCGTCGTTTCAATGGGGCACTGCAACGCGACGTCTTCTCAAGTTTCGCAAGCGATCGCGTGGGGAGCAAAGAGCGTCACGCACCTGTTCAATGCCATGAGTCCTGCAGGCCATCGCGAGCCGGGGCTCGCTGGTACCGCACTCGGTGAGGATCGACTGATGGTGGAGATCATCGCCGATTTGATTCATGTTCATCCACTGATGCTAAAGGCTGCGCTTCGGGCTAAAGGTACTGAACAAGTCATGCTGATCACGGATGCAGTGAAAGCAGCAGACATGCCTGAGGGTGAGTACGGTTTTGGCGGACGCAGGGTTTTTGTCAAACATGGTGCCGTCCGATTGGAGGATGGGACCTTGGCCGGGAGTACGCTCACATTGGACCGGGCTGTGAGAAACTTGCTTGGCATTCACGCGCTGCGGCCGGATGATGTGAATCTTGTCACCTCTTTGAATCAAGCGAGACTGCTGAATCTTCCACACGGGAGAATTTCTATTGGCGCACCGGCCAACCTCATCGCAGTTAACTCGGCTTGGGAAGTGACACACACCGTTGTTCGCGGAAAACTGGTTTATCGCGCATGATTTGCTCCACAGGGAAGCGGGGCAGGAACGGTTTGAAGGTCACACAGTCTCTATCTCTTCTTAATTGGTTGAAAGAAAAGTATAATCAAATCAGACGATTTCTATGGAGGCTAAAAACATGGCGGAACAAAAATGCAGTGGTACGGTGTTCGTCAATCACTTTACAAACGGGGTGCTCGATCCGGCGAAGCCAATGCTCGGACCCGTGCAGGATGGGGGATACATCGTTGCCAACACAGCGCCTGGGTGTTGGGGGCCGATGATCACGCCAGCCCTTCGCGGAGGGCATGAAGTCACGCAACCTGTGTATGTTGAGGGGGCAGAAGTCGGAGACGCGATAGTGATTCGAATCAAGTCGATTCGGGTCACATCCATGGCCACGTCGTCTGGAAATGATGAAACGGTCGAGGGGAACTTCCTGGGTGACCCGTACTGTGCCGGAAAGTGTTCGGCGTGCGGAACGATGTACCCAGAGACTCGGATTGAAGGCATCGGACCGTCGGCCATACGCTGCGCGAATTGTGGTGCTGACGCAACGCCATTCAAGTTTTCAAACGGTTATACGATCGCATTTGACGCAAACCGCAGCGTGGGCGTTACACTCCCAAAGGCTGCGGCAGAGCAGATTGCACGTGACGGAAAGAGTTACATGGCAACGCCTGCGAACTCTATTCAAAACCCGATCGTTACGTTCGCGCCTCACGACATTGTGGGCGCGGTGGCAAGGCTGCGTCCATTTCTCGGCCAAATTGGAACTACGCCGTCACGGCCATTGCCCGACTCCCACAATGCAGGTGATTTCGGATTCTTCCTTGTTGGGGCTCCCCATGAGTATTCAGTAACCGCTGATGAATTGAATCAAGCAAAGACGGATGGACACATGGATATCAATCGTGTGCGGGAAGGTGCCATTCTGATTTGTCCTGTCAAAGTTCCCGGTGGCGGTGTTTACGTCGGTGATATGCATGCGCTGCAAGGGGATGGTGAGATCGCAGGGCACACATGCGATGTATCAGGGATTGTAACCTTGCAGGTGCATGTTGTAAAGGGACTCAGGATGGATGGACCTATTTTGCTGCCGAATGAAGAAGACCTGCCCTATCTCGCAAAACCCCTATCTGCAGAAGAAAAGCGGCGGGCATTGGCTGAGGCTTTAAAATGGGGTCTCACAGAGATTGAAGAGACAGCACCTGTGGCTTTTGTCGGAACGGGAGAAAATTTGAATGTTGCCACAGACAATGCACTAAAACGTGCGGCAGAACTGCTTGGAATGTCTGTCCCTGAAGTCATGAACCGTGCCACCATTACGGGGTCGATCCAAATCGGCCGCCATCCCGGTGTGGTCACGGCCACATTTCTGGTTCCTGTCGATCGGCTTGAAAAACGAGGAATCATGGGATATGTGCGGGAACAATACGGTCTGTAGAAAGTGTAAGCGCTACGGGGCAGTGATCGCTTCCGAAGACATGTGCGTCGATGCGGGCATCCGTGATGGCGGCGCGAAGCCTTGTGGATACAAGAAAATAATCGATGCGCCAACCGACGTTTCGCTCTCGCACCTTAGGCATGTTCGACCACCAAGAGTAGGCTTCGGCTCGCTCAGGATACAGGTAGCGAAAAGTGTCTGTGAAACCGGACGCCAAGAGCATCGTCATTTTTTCCCGCTCTTCATTTGTGAAACCGGAATTGCCCCGATTTGCTTTCGCATTCTTTAGGTCAATCTCCTGGTGCGCCACGTTCAGATCTCCGCAAATGATGACCGGCTTTTTTGCGTCTAATTGCAAGAGATAGTGTCGAAAACGGTCTTCCCACTCGAGTCGATAGGGGAGTCGGGACAAATCGCGTTTGGCGTTTGGCGTGTACACTGTCACAAGATAGTAAGCGTCAAACTCCAGCGTGATGATCCTGCCCTCCGGTTCGCTATTCTCCTCCATGCCATAGTAGACTGAGCGTGGAGATATTTTCGAAAGAACAGCGGTTCCCGCATACCCCTTCTTTTCGGCGTAATTGAAATACTGGCGATAGTCCTCGCCTACCTCGAGGTTGATTTGTCCCTCTTGAAGTTTCGTTTCTTGGAGGCAAATGATATCAGGTGCGGTTTGATTGACATATTCGAGAAATCCTTTATTGACGCACGAGCGCAATCCGTTTACATTCCACGATGCCAGTTTCAGGGTGATCATCTATTTTCATCCTTCTTGCATTTAGGCTTGGCTATTTTGTCATATGATGGATCTAGCTTACCATAACCGATGGATAAAACGGAGGAGCGAGATGACGAAACGCTTGCAGGGGCGAATTGCAGTAGTGACAGGCGCGAGTCGGGAGCGGGGGATTGGCACCGCGATCTGTCGAGCACTTGCCAGGGATGGTGCAGATATCTTTTTTACACATTGGGGCCGTTACGACGAGACGATGGCGTGGGGGGCAGAGGAGAGCTGGCCGAATGAACTTGCCTGTAAACTTCGTGCGCTTGGCGTGCGCGTGGGACATCTTGCGGTGGATTTGGCGAATCCCGAATCGCCTTTGAGACTTCTTGACGAGGTGTGCAGGACGCTAGGCCCTCCTTCTATTCTTGTTAACAATGCAGCGCACTCCACAGAAGGAGGATTTGAAACGTTGAGTGCCGAGATGCTAGACGCTCACTATGCGGTGAATGTGCGCGGGACCTGCCTGCTGTGTACAGCGTTTGCGCGCCGATTTGATAAATGGCACGCTGGGCGGATCGTCAACATGATATCGGGGCAAGACAAGGGCCCGATGCGCGGGGAACTCGCTTATGTAGCGACAAAAGGCGCGATATCAGCCTTTACGGTGTCTCTCGCGGCAGAAATTGCTTCGCTTGGCATCACCGTCAACGCGGTGGATCCTGGTCCGACGGATACTGGCTGGATGTCGCAGGAAGGAAAGAGTGCATTGTTGCCGAAATTTCCGATGGGACGAATCGGTCAACCCGAGGATGTGGCGCGCTTGGTGGCGTTTTTGGCGAGTGATGATGCGCAGTGGATCACGGGACAGATGATTCACTCGGACGGTGGATTTTGGAACTGACCCAATGTGCGACAAATTTCACCTTTCATGATGGGTTTCCGATCGGATGTGGATCTTCAGTTACCGAGAAATACATAAATCCATTCTTGTGAACACACGCTATCGATGCAGAGTGATCATGTATAAGGGTGGTTAAACAGAATGGCGAAACCGGATGACCGTTCAGACAATGTAGAAAAAATTCAACACGCAATCTCGAACACGGTTGAAAACTTCAGGGAGGCTGAAGATTTTGTTCAAGCGCATCGCGATGAGATGAGTGCAAAGGATCTCGCGGATATTGATGCAAAGAATCATCGTCGACAAGAAGCAATCGAGGGGTTTCGCAGCGAAATGAAAGATGAAGCGCGTTCGCAGCGTACGTAAAGCGCAAAGTTGGCGTCCTTGTAAAGGACGCTTTTTTTTGCGGATTGGATGACTTTCAGATGTGGAAAAAGCGGCAATATGGCATCTGCGTGTTCAATCAATGATCTTCAACCGTTCTTTCAAACTTACTCAAATCTACGCATAGGTAGCTTTGACGTTGAATTCCTGCTTCGTCGAGCTTGCCTCTG
>NZ_LPVJ01000040.1 GCF_001516615.1 Ferroacidibacillus organovorans
GCGGATTGACATGGCCTACCACTTAGCAGGCATGACGCGGGAGGAAACCGCTCAGTACATTCGACACCAAATGAAGCAGACTGGGACCAACATGCCCGTTTTCACGGATGGTGCCATCCAAATGATTTACACGGCCAGCCCGTGGTATCCCGCGTGTGGTAAACCAACTGTGTACACAGGCGTTGTATGATGCGGCGGCTCGAGACAGTGAAGCGATTGAGGAGGGGCACGCTCAGAGAGTGCTCACAGACCAGGAGTGGCAACGAGGGACAGCTAGCTAGCTGAAGCTAAGTGATTGACGGTTGAACATCCAGTTTCCATGGCAGATTGACGTTACGGCCGCTCCGCCAATGGCGGTGAACAAATCACCGTCAAACAGCGTGAGCGGCTACAAAATGCTTGCTATCAAAATAGCACAATAGAACTAGCAAGGAAAAGACTACCATGCTAAACTGATCCCAAAGCGAAAGCGAAGGGCGCACTTATACAAACTCGGAGAGTTTGCCAGGCTGTCGAGAAAGTCTCAACAGCCTTTCCTTGTCAAGAAGCATCAATGGTGGTCGGCATCGATCTTGACGGACAGATTGAACCGACTGTCAAGGTACGCTTTCCCGCCTTGACAGCCTCAACTGGGATTAGAAATGGAAAATTCTACTTGGATGTGGTCAAAAGCGGGCATCACGCAGAAAGCTTGACAATAGAGTTTACACAAAATAGTTGACACTCCAAAAGGCATTACCATGGGCATATCCCGTAAGGGAACGACCGCTGATAACTTCTCCATCGAATCGTTTCATTCCACTCTAAACAACCAATCACCGGTTGATTTCCGGCGACTGGCTGCTTAGCTATACAAGGTGTTTTGATCCCTGCCTAAAAAACGGGGGTCAGTCCCAAAACCAGCTGGGGTTGATTTGGAGTCGCAGGACCACCATCCATACAGTTATAAATGTTGGAAATGCTTAGTATGCTATAATTAAATCGGAGCGATATTAAGCATGCAACGGGTGGTGACGACTAGAAATGAAAATAAAAATTATAAGCGCATTATTAAGTTCATTAATAATAGTTTTTTCACTTCTCGCGGCAAAGGCAAATATGCCTTCACGAAACAACAACATTTACATAGTTAAAACAAATGGACAAAGCTATAAGTATATATTTGGAAAGATACAATATAATTCTGATGTTAATCTGATTCACATGGTCAAGACTCCATTTGGTTTGGTGTGGAATCCAATTCCCAAAATGTATCCTGCTTTAGATGGCACTTTTTCACTAAACCGTTATCCCATTGAACCGTTTTCCTTGTATTTAAGCCCACTTAGTGCTCACGTTTTATCAATCAATCATGCCCGAAAAATTATTTCTCTACCGTTAAAACATTCTGGCATTAACGGTAAACTGTATGTATATTTAGAGCAACTCTTTTCGGAAAAGAACTGGGTCATTTACAGCGACTCTCTTCGATTGCCAGGTGCCCCTCAACCATTTATTTCGGAATTAAATATTGTAAACTTACTCAAACCAAAAATAATTCGTGTTACGTATTACCACTCAACTGGTGGAGATTCGTTTTCGATTGCAATAAGTAATCACTTTCTATATTATGAACAACTCATTCCAAATGCTTATGGTATCTACAAAAAAGTAACCCGTGCTTATAATTTTGATTCGATGAAAACAATCAAGTTGAGAGTACTCCCTAATGATTTAAAATGGATTGCAATGTAAAAGGGCGAGAGCAATATGCCCACGCCCTTTTGTCCCTAAAAGCAACAGGATGGTTCATTTTGGCTGGAAATCAGATTGGTTGGTACAATAGAAGTAAAGTAATCATTGTACCAGTTCATTAAAATATTACCGACTACATCTGGGGAATCACCGGACGTGTAATAATTAGATGATGCCCACCCCATTGCTCCCATAGCCGCACACGCCGCTTCAAATCCCGGGCCAAATTTAGTACCTGCACCTTGCAAGTTACCATACCCATTCTTAGCAGGTACTGTATATCCCGCGGTATAGGCATTCATGATGTAGGCACTGGCCGCATCACCTACACCGTCACTTGCACTAACCTTAAACAATGATGGCTCCAACATTGGATTGATGTATCCATCTAACGTACCATCACAGATATTAGAGTAAGGATTTGCGGGCCCGCTGCCCCCGTAGTTAGCTGGATTGTTGTACGGGGTACAGATATCATATTGACCCTTGTTACTTTCATGATACCATTGTGTAATAATTAACGCCTCGATTACTCCTGTTGCAAAACTAGCCCAGCCAGAAAATGGACCATAAATGTTGTAAAATTGCTGTGACGTCAATAATTTCGATCCCGATGTTGTGCATGAAAATGACAATGTAAACCCTCCTATTATTTTTAATTTTTCCTTCACTTAATCAAAAACAGACAAAAACATGTGCGTTATTCATCAATTCACCTCATCTCTGTTTATCTGGTATGACGATTTGAAGAGGATAAATGGCGCACATCAACTTACGCTTTCTTATTCGTTACATTGATCACATGCCATCCACCCACTGCCGTCGATCCGACTAAAATTCCATTGAGAAGATCGAGCAATCCCTGTGCAGGTGTCTGAGGCAAATGAATCACCGCAATAAGAATGATCCCAACCAATAGAGCCAATAGGCGTGTGGGGACACTTTTAATGGGTGGGATATCCTTTAAAAACTCCACCAGGAGTAACACGGCCATGCTTTCGCCAGCCACCGTTTGCAACGATGTCCAAGTCACCCACGTTTCAGCGTTCATCAAAGCCCCCTCCATCCCCAAAATCATCATGTTTCTGACTGGATTTGTTAAACGATTTCCATAATGCGATAAGTGCGGCCTGTGTGGCATCGTCCGGTGACGGTTCATGGGCAGCCATTCGTTGAATGCGTGGACGCATGTAGAGAAGCACTTCACGCATCGCTTCAACATCACCCGACATGGCTTTTCGGATCAAATCGTCAAATTCTTCTCGTGTCACCATCCATACCTTCTTTCACTTCACTTTTCCCGCAACGTCTGAATCGCCTTTTTGTGCAATCGACTCACTTGCTGATGGGGAATTCCCAACCGTTTCGAGATTTCCCGTTGCGAATAACCAAAAATGTAGATCAAATACAATACATTTCGTTCATACGCTGGCAAGGTTGCCAAAAACATTCGCATCTCTGCATTTGAAAAATCTTGTGTCGCGATCAATGAATTGAGTTGCATGTTATACGCATCGGAAGCTGTAGTTTCTCGTCGAAGACGTCTCTGACGCCGCCGTTCATCGATAATGGCATGACGCACGACAGACCAACACCAAACGGTAGGAGCATACGGCGTTAACATAACAACCCACCTTCCGAACACATGTTCGATATTCAAGGATGAAAATCCTCCATGCGTTTTCAGTACTTTTAGAGTCAATATCAAGTAAGACGAAGCCATATAAAAAATTGGCGCGTTTAGATAAAATTGAATATACGGTGCAAACAAAAAATAGTTTCAAGGATAAAGAACGCGATTTTTTGTACCTTTTTCAAAATGTCCTGTTCGTAAGTAGAGGATCATAAAGCGACTGATCACCCTATAACCATGGTGATTCAACGGCCTGGCTTTACTTATGACCTTTATAACAATATCATGGTACCTTGTTATGAATAACAACCAAGTAAAATCAACCCTATGAACAAGCTATCAAGGTCATGGATAGGAGGGTATTAAGGTGTCATCCATCACCATTCGCGAAGCTGCAGACGCCCTAGACGTAAGCATTCCAACCATACGAAACTGGATTAACTCAGGACGCCTAAAAGCCTATAAAACCAATGGAAATCATGGTCTTGAGTATCGTATTGAGTTGGAAGAAATCGCACGCATCAAAGGAGAACAACCCGAAAAAACCATTGTCATTCATCAGGAACAAACCGATCCAACCTTTGAAGTGCCTTCATCATGGTTATTAGGCCAATTATCAGGGTCTATCAAGGATATCGTACGTGAGGTTATTAGGGATGAGGTTGAAATGATGAGGGTGGATATCAGGGATGAAATCCGTCAGGAGTTTGTTAAAGCAGAGGAACGTGTTGTAGAACGGGATCGAAAATTGATGGAGGTGCTTCGGGAAATCCAAAACATTCGAAAACAAGAGGCTGAATCCTTCTCCTGGTGGAATCGCTTGCGAGGAAAACGGTGACTTGTCCAATCTTCCAAAACATGCTAATGTTTTGCTAACCACATAGAACGGCAGGCATAACAAAGCCCTACAGCAGGTTCACAGCCAACTGTAGGGCATGCCCCTCGATCGTCTACACCGATCGAGAATGCATTTTGTTACATCCAAAGATACTGCAATCAGTATACAGTATCTTGAGGAAACGGATCAAGTCTCCGGATGAAACAAAAAACGGCATTTCTCGACACAGCGGCGATCGAGAGGTGCCGTTTTTCAATTCTAAAGGAGCGATACCGGGGATGAACGACAAAGAAAAAAGCATCATTCGCAAGATGAAAGGTAAGGAAAATCCGTACACCATGGTGAGCAACAGCGTCATTCGAGATCAACGGCTATCTGGAATTGTCAAATTTAGTTTAGCCCCGAAACTCGTAATACCGGTCTATGGCTACGCCTAGGGGGTGTGAGTGAAGT
>NZ_LPVJ01000041.1 GCF_001516615.1 Ferroacidibacillus organovorans
ATGATTGATCTTGACACACCCGCAAAGAAATTTGCAAGACTTATACGCGATTTTTGGCCAACGAAACTGGAAATGAGGTTTGAACCTACCAATACCCAATTATTGGGGACAACTGCATAACTCATGGAAATGAGATGGTTTGAACCTACCAATACCCAATTATTGGGGACAACTGCATAACTCATGAAGACATAAAGCGGGATATTATATTTGGATTGAAACGGTTTGCTCGATTCAGAGAGATACGGACGGATCCATCAAAGGTGTCATTGGCATTGGTCGAGATATCACAGAACGCAAAATCATTGAGTCGGATTTGAGACGCAGTAAAGAAGGATTGAAACTCGCGCAGAAGATCGCGGGACTGGGTTATTGGGATAAGGATCTGCAGAGTGGAGAACTGTTTTGGTCCAATGAAATGTATCGAATTTGGGGGATTTCGCAAGACGATTCAACTCCGACAGAAGAGGAAATCTATTCGTTCATTCATCCAGAGGATTCTGCATTCGTGAAGGAAAAATTTTCCCTACCCGAAGAGTTCATGGATATTGAGTTTCGTTTGGTTCATGCGAATCAAAGCATTCATGTGGTGCACTCGATTGCAATGAAGCTTTGTGATTCAAAGGGAACCCCTCTACGTCTCTTTGGAATCGTGCAGGATATAACGTCGCGAAAGTTGGCAGAGGATACGATGGTTCGCTCGGAGACACTCTCTGCAGTTGGACAATTGGCTGCAGGTCTCGCTCACGAGATTCGGAATCCTTTGACATCCCTTAAAGGGTTTATGCAGTTGCTCACGGATGAGAATGGTGGAAAATATTCCGAGATCATTCAATCGGAGTTGCAGCGTATCGAAATGATCCTTCATGAGATGTTGATGCTGGCCAAACCGCAGGCTATCGAGTTTAGAGTACATCTGTTAAAACAAGTTTTAGAAGAGGTCATGGTTTTACTTTGTGCGCAAGCATTGCTCTGCAATGTTTGCTTGTTGGCAGACTTTGAGGAAGATGAATTGTTTGTATACTGTGATTCCAATCAGTTGAAACAGGTATTCATCAATATGATGAAAAATGCGATCGAATCCATGAAATCAGGAGGTAATCTCCAGATCTCGCTTGTTGGTTCATGTGATCGGGTTGTCGTCACGTTTGCGGATGAGGGGGAGGGGATACAGTCTGACACACTTTTGAGATCAAAACAACCCTTCGGGAACTCGCGAGCCGCAAGGTGACAGTCAATGTCATTGCACCTGGGTACATCACAACGCGAATGACGGAGAAGCTCGCGCCGGAACTTAGTGAAAAATTGGCTGATCAGATTCCGCTTGGACGACTGGGGCGGCCGGAGGATGTCGCGTCGCTCATCCGCTTTCTGGCTGGGGACCGTGCATCCTATATAACCGGTCAAGTATTGCAAGTCGACGGCGGATTAGTCATGTAGTATACTCTGGCAAGGAGGTGACAGTATGTCCGATGTATTCGAGCGCGTAAAGCGCATTGTTGTGGACCGCCTCGGCGTGGAAGAGTCGCAGGTTGCGTTAAATGCGTCCTTTAAAGATGATTTGGGAGCCGACTCGCTGGATGTTGTGGAGTTGGTGATGGAACTGGAAGATGAGTTCGACCTTGAAATCTCAGACGAAGATGCGGAAAAATCACAACGGTTGGCGATGTTGTACAGTACATTCAGTCCCGCGAGTAATCCTTCATTCATACGAGTCCCCGCCCCGTGCGGGGCTTTTCTGGTCATGGACAAAGGTGTCGGGTATGCTTTGGAGCAAATTTGTGAAGGTGTCTATGGATTACGGTGTGATGGATGAGGAGGAGTGAAGTGTGTCGATGCGCCGCGTTGTCGTAACAGGGATGGGTGCTGTCACACCTGTTGGGATCGGGATTCCCTCTTTTTGGGAGTCGCTAAAAACAGGAAAGTCTGGGGTTCGTCGCATAGAAGCGTTTGATGTGACAGACTTTTCGACAAAAATTGCCGCGAGTATCTCAGATTTTGTACCAGAAGATTATATTGATCGCAAGGAAGCGCGCAGAATGGACCGCTTTGTGCAGTTTGCAGTGGCTGCGGCGAAAATGGCGATGGACCAAGCGGGTCTCGTGATTACAGAGGAAGTGGCGCCGCGCGTTGGGGTTTATATCGGTTCAGGCATTGGCGGCCTTGCAACGCTTGAAGACCAACATCGGACGCTTCTGGAACGCGGACCAAAACGGGTGAGTCCTTTTT
>NZ_LPVJ01000042.1 GCF_001516615.1 Ferroacidibacillus organovorans
GGCCGTACAACACTTTATTGCCAGTTTGCCCAGTACGATCAAGGCAAGAATAGCTGCTTAAGGGTGCGAAACTTGAGAAATTAAACAAACGGGCAATCCTGTAACGGCTTTTAAAACTGTGGTTACGAAGTGACCAACAGTTGAAAAAAGAAGCCAGTTTACATTCGAAATATCAAACCAGTCATAAAGAGATGCGCTTTCGCAGGCATCTTTTTATACATGGACAATCTTCTGATATGCCGGATCGTTTTATCTTTGTACAGAATGATCCCGTGCATCATAGCCTATAAAGGCCGGATCTGTGGCTTATTTAATTCTAACTTCTGCATCCCCTTCAGTCAGAGACTACATTCTCCCCCGAAGGTAGAGTAAATTTGTTGGAATCGTCAACATAGCTGAAGCAACTAGACGGTGGCCGCGTTTATCAACTATCATAACTCAGAGGGGGCGAATAAATGAGCGTTTTTTTGATCACGGCAAGCATACTCGGTTTTGTTTACAGTGCGGCTCCAGGTGCTGTAAATACCGAAGCACTGCGCAGGGGGTTGCAGAGAGGTTTTACTGCCTCCTTTTTGGTTCAAATTGGTGCTCTTTTAGGAGATTTGGTCTGGGCAATCATTGGTCTAACAGGGGTTGCGCTTGTATTTCACTTTTTGTCTGTCCGCATTGTTTTGGGCATCGCAGGAATCACATTTTTACTGCGAATGGCATGGTTATCCTTTTTAGACGCTCGAAAGCCACTCGACTTGACTTTGAATCACGATAAAAAGGAACAACGGGATTTCATTACAGGGGTCGTTTTTTCGTTAGCCAATCCCTTTGGCATCGCTTTCTGGGGTGGCATTGGCGGTGGTTTTGCGAGTCATATTGTAGGCATGCCGTTGATAGATAAACTGTTATTGTTATTTCTTGGTTTTTCGGTTGGCGCATTTGCTTGGTGCATTGGCATTTCCGCGTTGGTGGCATGGTCACGCAAATATGTCGGTGCAAAGTTGCTACGCGGCATTTTTACAATTTCGAGTTTAGCTATGGCCTATTTTGCGCTGGAAATGTTATGGACATTCATTCACAGTACAATTTATCCTCTATTTCCTCATCGTTTACGATTGAAATCAAGCCAATAGCGCAACAAAAGTCATCTTGATCATCCATTCAATGCGCCTTGAGTAAGGCGCATTTATCTATAGCATTATCGAACAGCGAACGGACAGATTCCGTCTGACATGCGGGTGGTGTGGTGTAAAGATATCGTTTAAGGAGTGATTAAAAACGAAATCCAAATTGATTTGGTTATCAATCATTGTATTCGTTTGTTCTATAATCGCGACATGTCATTTCGGTTCCAAATTATTTTGGTGGATTTATTATCCATCGCTTGGTAAGACCATGGGTGGACCTGAATACTCTATAGAGCAGGAACATCTATGGATATATGGTATATCGATTTCCATCCTTTTAGGTGTCGTGTCAATGAGTACCGTTATCAATCTTGGACGTAGAAATTTTAAACAATCAACTTCTTAAACAATTCGATGGTGTGAGCGCATTCAGCCCAACATTACGGAATACAGCCTCGTAGTTGATGCAAAAACCGCCAACGATCTTGGAAAAATTCTATTTGATGAGCGGGTGACGAACTTGAAAAAACGAATGACAAAATCAACCGCTATTGCATTATAAAACCACTATATGACACACAGAACTAGGACGACGCACCATCTTCCTAGCCAGCCTTGTTCACGGCTTGAATTTGTTCATAAACAAGATCAGATATTTGGGGGTGCTTCGTGAGGATCGCATTAGCTCAAACCAGATTTCCGCAATCAGCGACTGAGGGGTCTCGCATCGTCCGGGAATCCATAACAAAGGCAGCAAAGCAACAATGCGATATAATTTGTTTCCCGGAATCGATCATCCCTGGATTGCGGGGAGTTGGATATTCGGTCGAAGCCTACGATCACGATCGAATGACGGGTATACTCGACGAAGTTCGTCTTCATGCCAGGAATTCTGGGATCGCAGTCATTTTACCGATGGAGTGGCAAGATGACCTTGGACTTCATATCGTAGCTTTTATGATTTCTGAAAGCGGAGAAATACTTGGTTATCAAACGAAAAACCAATATGACCCAGATGAAGACAAATTCGGGTATGTGCCTGGAACTCATCGTAGGGTGTTTGAGATAAAGGGAGTAACACTCGGAATTGTCATCTGTCATGAGGGATGGCGGTATCCTGAGACGGTACGATGGGCAGCTCGTCAAGGAGCGCGTATCGTGTTCCACCCTCAATTTACTAACGAAGTAACGAACCCGGAATTTTATCAAAATGCCATGATTTGTAGAAGCGGAGAAAATAACATTTTTTTCGCAAGCGTCAACTACGCCCTTGCATCCCAAAATGTCACAACAACCATCATTTCTCCTTTCGGAGAACGACTGACAGTCGCTGCCCCACGGCAGGAACAATTATTGGTTTGGGATATCGATCCCAATCAAGCGAGCAGACGACTGGCTGACCGATATCATCCTGAACTGTTTTAAAGGAACACAGTGAAGCGTTTGGCGAATCGGGTATATATAGACCAAGAAGAAAAGCAACTGTTCCCAATTAGAGTCACAATCGTTGAAGAAAACGGTGTAATCGTCGGAAGAGATAAAAATCGCGTATTCTCAAATGGATAACACAGTTTACACAACAGCCTAGCCGTGCTTGCAATGTACTGATGCCATCTTGAGAATCAACATCAGACGAATGGTAAGGGCGTGAGATGACAACCATGGGGTATAGCGGTCCAGACTTTTACGATCAATCTTCCGTTTATGATACCTACATGCAACGCAGAAGTAAGTCGCAAAACCCGAATGACACAATTGAGAAACCCATTTTTATGGGACTCGTCGGGAGTGTACGAAATCGGGCAATACTCGATCTTGGTTGTGGGAACGCTGACTTCGGTCTTGAATCGATAAACCAAGGCGGTCGTCGCTATGTTGGGGTGGAAGGTTCCAAAAACATGGTGAAAGCGGGACACACCACGCTACAAGGCACACAGGGAGAAATCATTCACTCTTCGATCGAGGATTGGGATTATCCAGAAGAAACATTTGATCTCGTTGTCTCTCGATTGGCACTCCATTACATCAAGGATGTTGAGGCATGTTTTCAAAACGTATATAAAACACTCGTTCCAGGCGGACAATTCGTTTTTTCTGTTGAACATCCCGTGCTGACCGCTTGCACGCGAAGTGCAGAAATCTCCACGCGAAGAGCGGACTGGATCGTTGATCATTATTTTGAAACGGGTGAGCGTAATTTTCCTTGGTTGGGTAGTACCGTGATTAAATATCATCGTACCATTGAGGACTATTTTACTGCCGTTCAAAAAGCAGGATTGACCGTCACATCTCTTCGGGAGTCTCGACCATCACCGTCCAATCTGGATCAAGACGAATACATTTGCCGACTGAGAATTCCACTCTTTTTATTCATTTCGTCTCATAAGGCATAAGATCACCTTTGAACCATTGGGAACCATTCGTGGAGTAGACTTGATGATTTAACCACGATTTTGTACACGCAATGAATTTTTTAGCGGCAGGAGAGAGCGATTTTATAGAATGGACGGCAATCCCGAGCGTTCGCGAAGGCGTATCGTGAAAACTCACGGCACAAACTTCATTGCGAAGGTTAGACAAGAGCATTTCTGGGAGTATGCTGATGCCAAGCCCTTTCCGCACCATTTCAATTATTGCATAGTCATCCTCCAGTTCAAATTTGATTTTTGGTTTTACCTGATTTCGTTGGAAAATTCGCCTCACATCATTGTCACAGCCTGTCTTAGGCATAATAAAAGATTCATTCTCGATTTGCCGATACTCAATTCCATTCACATTGTGCAGTGGGTGATTGTCTGGTAAAATGCACAGCATTCGATCTTGATGCAATGGAATGATTTCAAGCGATTCTGATACAGGGAGACTTACGAATCCAAAATCGATTACGCCACTTGCAATCCAATACTCGATTTCACGATAGTTCCCTTCCTGCAGCCTGACCTCAATGCTAGGGTGTTCGGTGGAGAATTCCTCGATAATTCCCGGCAACCAAAGGGTCGATACGCTCGTAAACGTGCCGATTCGCACTGTGCCCACCTCAAATCCATTGATTTGCGCAATTTCCTGTTTCATCTGTTCATTCCACCGCAGCATCTCTTGCATATACTTTAGCATTCGTTCCCCGTTGCTTGTCAGACTGATTCCTGTGCGTCCTCGCGAAAGTAATGAAAACCCGCATTCGTTTTCAAGGCTGGAAATGGCGTGGCTAACCGCGGATTGTGTCAATCCGAGTGACTCTCCCGCGCGCGTCAGGCTGCCCAACTCAATCACTGCATTAAATATCTCAAATTTATTCAAGCTCAATTTATATCCCTCCAAAAACATGAATTTAATTCATATATGATATTATAAACATTCAATTTACGAATCCAAAACCATACGTATACTTAAGCATAATGAATCACCTGTATCAAGGAGATGAAAGAGTGTCCAATCGGTTAAAAGCTGACCTCGCCATGCTGATGGTCACGATGTTTTGGGGATCATCGTATTTGTTTATGAAACTGGGTCTCATGGACGTACATGCACTAAACCTGATTGCAATGCGGTTTGGCATTGCCTTCCTACTGTCTGGAACAATTTTTTATAAACGACTTTTAAAGGTCGATAAAAGAACGTTCTATCAAGGAATGATCTTAGGCGTCCTTTTGTTTTTCGTCTTTGTCGCGATCACGTACGGGGTGCAGTACACTTCAGTAACACATGCGGGATTTTTGGTTAGCTTGGCTGTTGTCTTTGTACCAATCCTGACTTCCACCATCACAAAACAAAAAGTTCAAATCCGAGTGATTGTCTCCGTTTGTACCGCAATCCTTGGCGTTGGATTGCTCACACTGAATGATAAATTTCGCATAAATCCCGGGGATATTCTGTGCATTTTGGGCGCGATCCTGTATGCAATCCATATCATCGTAACAAGTGTGTTCACAAGAACTGCGAACGCAATCACACTAGGCACAATCCAGCTCGGATTTACAGGTTTATTGGGGCTATTTTTTGGTATGTTTTTCGATAAATCTCAGCTTCCGGATACACCCAGCGCATGGGTCGCAGTTCTCGCATTGGGCATATTGTGCAGCGCGTTTGGTTTCATCGTTCAAACCGTTACACAAAAATACACGCCGCCCACTCACACAGGTCTCATTTTTTCCACGGAGCCCGTGTTCACAGTCATTTTTGCATATTTCTTTCAAGGCGAAACACTCTCTTTGCAAGGGATTGCCGGAGCCTCCATCGTATTGTTAAGCGTAATATTTGCCGAAATCGACCCTCAAAAACTATTCACAACGGTGTCTGTCTATAAACGAGGAGTAAACGTCAGAAGATAAGAAGCGGGGATAATTCCTGTGACAGAGAGAATCAAAGGATCGATTTTGCGAACAGCACTACCCCAAGCGTCATGACAAGGAAAAAGATGTAGCGTTGAAATTTGTCTGTGGGGATTTTTCGATGAAGTAGAGTACCCACCAGGATGGCTGCAGCCATGGATGGCAGAGAAAATAAATACAGAGTAAACACATTAAAATTCCACATCCGGCTTATTCCCTGTCCAATAACGATGAGTGTACCCGATATGAGAAAATAAGCTTGCATGGTGCTTCGAAAAATTTTCGGCTGCCATCCGCGTATTGAACCGTAAACCGCAACCGGAATGCCATTAAAATTATACGCACTGCCAAAAACACCCGAGACAAAACCAAATAATACGCCCCAAAACGGATGATGCAATCGATCCCGCGCGTCTGTGATAACATAAAATGGTCGAGTTAAAGAATAAATCGCATAAGCGAAAAGTGCCACACCGAGTGATCCTGTCATGACATTTGTCGGAACGTAAGTCACCATGATGAGCCCGACGGGAATTCCGGCGAGAGCGGCCAAAACCAATGGAACCAACGCTTTGCGATGGATATTCCGCCAACCCGTCGTTACAGCAAATATGGCTACCGTAAGTCCGACAAACCCCATTAAAGAAACAGAAGTATGCAAATGGAGTGGAAGCAGTGTCAGTAGCGGCATACTCACTACGCTTCGCCAAAGCCAAACGTAGTGCGCATCAAAGCTCCCAAAAAAATCACGAAAACGACTCCAAGAATCAGCGGTATCGACATATTTTCTCCCGTGTGAATGATCATTGCTTCTATTCTATTTCAAGATCTACGAGTTGGAAACAATTTCCCTCGCAAACCTACAAACATTCTTTGGACAGTGGGGCATTTTTTGCGTTCTGCTTTCATCTGGGGGATTTTAGGATGCCCATCACAGATGTGCAAACAAAAAAGTTTACGCAAGGGTTTACTTGCGTGTTGATTCGACATATAGTTTAAGCGACAGAAAAAGTTTCCCTAAGCTAATTTTATTGCCATACAGAAAATATATTTCCATCAGGAAAAACGGCGCATGCTGAGCACGAGGAGGCTTGTTGATCATGGGACTACCATCTGTCTCGGTACCAGTGAAAGAAGATCGCGCCACACTGGCATGCAGAAGTTCACTCACCGGAAAACGCAAAGGCATTCGCGCACTCCTGCCATTTATCGGCCCTGCCTTTATCGCCTCCATCGCATACATGGATCCTGGGAATTTTGCGACCAATATCCAGGGAGGGGCGGAATTCGGATACAAGCTTCTATGGGTTGTGGTCATGGCGAGTGCCATGGCCACCCTCATTCAGTACATGTCCGCAAAACTGGGTATTGCGACCGGTCGAAATTTGCCTGAGCTTTGCCGTCAATACTTCCCCAAGTGGCTATCGATCGGCCTCTGGATCATCTCGGAGTTCGCCGCAATGGCCACCGATTTGGCTGAGTTTCTAGGGGCGACTCTCGGCTTATACCTGCTGTTTCACATTCCACTCATCATCGGTACCTTTTTGACGGGCATCACGACCTACTTGATCCTGATGCTCGAACGGTTCGGCTTCAGGCCACTCGAACGATTTATCACAGCCCTGGTGCTGGTGATCGGGGCGGCGTACCTTGTTGAAACAATTCTTTCACGACCTTCCGCCAGTCAAATTCTTTTTCACAGCATCGTGCCATGGATGGGCAACAGCAATGCGCTGCTCTTGGCCGTTGGCGTGATCGGAGCAACAGTCATGCCACATGTGGTGTATCTCCATTCGGGTCTTACGCAAAATCGCGTAACACCAAATGATGATCTGGAAAAACATCTCATTAATCGTTTCAGCCGTATTGAAGTGCTGATGGCCCTGTCTCTGGCCGGGATCATCAACATGGCCATGATGTACATGGCAGCCTCTGTTTTTTTTAATACGGGGCATACGACCATTGCAAGCATTCCAACGGCGTATGAGACACTAAGACCACTTCTTGGTTCAGCGGCTGCCGGTGTTTTCCTGGTTTCTCTTTTGGCTTCTGGCTTCTCGAGTTCGGCCGTCGGTACCATGGCGGGGCAAGTCATCATGCAAGGATTTGTAGGATTTAAGATTCCGCTTTGGGTGCGACGCGTCGTAACCATGTTGCCTACTTTCATCATTGTGTTACTCGGCGTAAACCCCACCGAGACACTGGTGATCAGTCAAGTTTTGCTCAGTATCGCTCTGCCTGCCCCAATTCTGACCCTAATCTACTTCACGCGTAAAAAAGACATCATGGGCAGTCTTGTGAACAAACCCGCGACGACCTTCTTTTCAAGTGCGATTGCGATCATGATTCTTTTATTGAACATCGCCCTGATCTACTCCTCCTTGGGAGGATCCATCTAAAAGAAATCGCCAAGGGCAGGAAGTCTGAGGCTCCTGCCCGGAAAGAGATGCCCAACGCGTGCCAACTTTCTCCGCATGCAAGAGATGGTTGTGATTCGTCGTTGTAATCCCCATCACGGATAAATCTAAACAGAAAATCATCTGCATTTCACAATTTTCATGTATTATCTTGATAATGCCATTTTATTGGACGGTGAAATTTTGGAGAATTCCTATTGCACACCGTTATACAAAAATCGCGACTATTGGATCCTTTACTCTGGTCAGGTGATTTCTCAAATCGGAAATAGCTTTTTTGAAATTGCATTACCATGGTATATGTATACATTAACGGGCTCCAAGGGACTTCTTGGTTTAACAGGATTCATTGATTCATTACCTATGCTCGCCGCACTCTTCACCGGAGTTTTTGTAGAACGTTGGAACAAAAAATCAACCATGATGGCGTCTGACGGAGTGCGTAGTCTGGCCGCCATAGGAATATTTTTGGTAGCGATCTTATCACCACAGATTCGAAGTGGGACGCTTATGGGATTGTACACTTTGATGTTCATTTTAAGCTTCGCAGGTACATTTTTCAGTCCTGCAAATACCGCCTTATTGCCTTTGATTATCCGTGATGACCAACTAAAACAAGCGATGGGTTACTCCCAATCAGCAAGTGCCTTCTCACGATTGGTTGGAACGTTTGGTGGGGGTGGATTGCTCACGTTGTTCGGCGCACCAACGCTTTTTCTTCTGAACGCCGTTTCCTTTCTGATTTCCGTCTTTACACTGCGTTTTATTCGCATCCAAAGAACAGTTCAACCCGCATCAGAATGCAACGGTAAAGAACATCGATTCTTTGCAGAGTGGAAAGAGGGCGTTACCATCATATTCCGCAACAGAGAGATTTTGCGGAATCAAGTGTTTGCTCTCATAGCAAATTTTGTGCTTGGACCGTTGGAAATCGTGATGGTTGCTTGGGTGAAGGGGCCGATGAACGGAACTGCATACGACCTTGGGGTCATAAACGGATGCTTTGCCATTGGTGTGCTGATCAGTGGTTTTTTCATTCGCCTTCTTCCCAAACATATACATCCAAGATTTTATGTTTTCGGCGGTTCCACCATGATGGGATTATGCATCGTTCTTATGAGTCTAGAGCCCAGACTTTGGTATGCCGTGGGACTTGCCCTAGTTTCATCATTTGCCTTGGGAATCATGAATGCAACCGTTGGAGCCATGTTCATTGAGGCGATTCCCGTAAACTTAAGAGCACGTGTCGGTGGTGCATCAAATGCTCTCGATCGTCTTGCCGTTCCAGCAGGATTAGCTTTATTTGGTTTTCTAATTATTGTCATACCGCTTTCATGGATACTCATCATCATCGGAGTGTTCGTGATCCTAAGCGGGTTGCTCTTCATCCCTAATCTTGTAACAAAGACACCTGCAGAACTTGGATTATTGGACATGGACTCATAGCAGAATCAGATCAATGATCATGCGAGGCGTGCTCATTTGCGAGTTGGAACAAACTTGCTGAATAAGGATGACTTCAAGAAAGAATGACGATATGGGTATGATGAGCGACGTTTAGGAGTTGAGGGCAGTTTGTCTAATTTCCTCATTTTCAAAAATGATAATCTCATTAAATTGTTATTTGCGACTTTAATTAGCCAAATTGGAACACAAATTTCTTTTATTGCTCTGCCTCTGATTGCAGTCACTATTCTACACTCTTCCGCATTTCAGGTCAGTGTCCTGAACGCACTGGATTTTCTCCCCTTTGCATTATTTTCGCTACCTATCGGCGCGTGGGTTGACAAATGCAATCGCCGACCCATTGTCATGGTCAGTGATCTTTTTCGCGCAATGATTCTATTGTCTGTACCTGTTACCGTTCATTATGACATGCGTTCCATCTGGCTTCTCTATATCGTGGTATTTGCTGTGGCCAGTTTCACAGTGTCTTTTGATGTTGCATCTGAGGCGTTATTACCAACCATCATACAAAAAGACGAATTACAAAGCGGAAATGCCGCATTAGAACTCAGTCAATCTGCTGCAAAGATTGTCGGCCCAAGCATTGCTGGCGGTCTCATTTCGATACTTTCTGCGCCCTTTGCAGTAATTTTTGATTGCATAAGTTTCATTTGTTCCGCTGTTATTTTTTTGTCGCTTCAGGTAAAAGAAATAAGAACAAGATGGACTGAAAATGTCAACACATCCAAACCTAGCGTGTTATCCGAGATCAGAGAAGGTATGTACTTTGTACTTCATCATGAATTCTTAAAACACTTTGCAGTATTTTCTGGATTGTCCAATCTTGGTTGGTCTCTCATTGAAGGAATTTTAATGGTATATGCTGTACGAATCTTACATTTTGGCCCTGGAATGATCGGCATCATTTTTACAATCTCAAACATTGGACTGATTGCAGCAGCTTCACTTTCAATTTTCGTTCGAAAGTTGCTGCCACTGGGCACGACGGTGATTGTTTCTACCATGTTGCAAGGGGCAGGCATTGTATTCGTTTCGATAGCATCATGGTATGCTCCACTCATATCCCTGACCCTGGGGCTTCTTTTACGATCGTACGGCGTCGTGTCCTATGGAATAAACGCTGCACATATTCGACAGAACATTACACCTGACGCAATGAGAGGAAGAGTATCGGCAACAATGAGATTCATCAGTTGGAGTACTATTCCAATAGGATCGATGATGGGGGGATTGCTTGCTACGGAAATCGGTGTGCCTCAAGCAATGGAAATTGGTGCTGTCTTGTCTGTGTTCGCCGTCATTTGGATCACTGTATCCCCCATACGTTCAATCCATATCAAGTGATCACTAACCAAAGATCGATTACATTTATGGTACCACGTCGGCGTAGTATTCTGACGTTACTGTATCTTCAGAAGCCATTCACGCCTTCAGTGTGCATACGAAGAAGGAAAAACAGTAAACAGTGGCTGGATACGTGGTTGCTATTTTTCAAGAGATTTCCTTAGCGTCATGCGGTGTGCGCAACGTGCTCTTAAGCCCGTTCAAATGCTCAATAAAATCGACAGCTCGTCCACCGTCAGACTTTAATCACAACTCACGAACACCTGAACATATGGTAATTCGCATGCAAAAACCAAAAATTTTAACACGTTTTTTTGCAGGCCGATTTTGCACATTGAGGGAGGGATACGTTTGAACACACGCGCCATCATGCGCCTGGCAGGCGCGTCTCTCATCGTCATCGGTGCAGGGTGGCTCGCACAGATTCCACTCTGGTTCGCAAACGCGCGCGTTGCGGGACAGAGCCAACTCCGCCAAGAGGATCAGATATTGGCGCATCAAGCGAGTCCAGCCTCTCTTGCTCCGTCATCCATGGTGTACACTCCGCAGAACACATCGGCAGGGCTTCAGTTCATGCCGCTATCTGACGTGGTTGCGCCAAGAGAACCGACACCCGCGCCGGGAAAAGGCATCGGCCTGATCCAGATCCCTGCACTTTCACTGATTGCACCCATTGTACAAGGGACAGCGGATGTTGACTTAGAGCGTGCCGTCGGCCATCTGCCCGGTAGTGCCCTTCCCGGCCAAATTGGGCGCGGCATACTTGCCGCACACAACGCGACGTGGTTTCGCCACATTGATCGCCTGCGCACAGGAGATCTGCTCACTGTCACGACGACGTACGGTCAATTTGTCTATCGCATCATAGCCCACCACATCGTACGCACAGGCACGGCGCTTGCAAACTCCGCCACACCAGAAATTGTTCTCGAAACCTGTTACCCACTGGGCGCTCTTTATTTAACGCCTTATCGCTACTTGGTGGAAGCGCAGCTTGTCTCAGGAAAACTCTTTCACCAATCTCCGCCGATCGCGCGCAAAATTCCTGGAAACATCACTTGGCAGCCCGTCGTTCCCGCCGCATTGTGGCGTGAGGGGTTAACCCTTGCGACCAATCCGATCCCTATGGGAAGCCTCACATACTCTGGAAGTCCGTCGATCGTATGGTCAGAAAGCAACTCCCCTCTTGCCGCCGCCAATGCATTCGAGGAACTGTTTGCCGGATGGCTCCACGCATCCGCCCTCAAACAGCATGCGTGGCTGAGCGCGATGGGCACAAAAGCGCTGGGTATCAACCCATTTTGGGGTGCATCCCTTCACCGTGTCAGCTATGCAAGCAGTTTTCAAGTAAATCTAAGGGTAGCAGGCTCTCACCTGATCCAAGCGACGGCAAACGTGACCGCACTCGTCAACGGTCGACGCTATGATATCCGCATGAGTGCCATTCCCGCCTCAGGCGGCCACCTTAAACTTCAAACCATTGACACTCACTACGGGGGATGATTCGTATGAAGTTGAATAGGGCACAGTGCTTGGCTGGCATCACACTCACCGCGCTGATGACACTGTCCGTAACCGGAGTGGCTTTTGCCAAAGGGTCCGACCACGGTGGACATCACGAGGGTCAAGACGGAAGATCTCAGCAAGTGGATCATCAGAACGGAAAACAACACCAAGAAGACGGAAATAAACATGGAGATAGAGACAAAGGGAAAGGGGACGACCGTCGATCACTGCAACTCGATTGGTTCACAAAACCAGCCGGCGCCATCCTTGCAGACACACAGGATCGTGCAATAGGTGAGACACTGAGCGCCGCCGCACAAGGGTGTGACGCATCACTGTCTGTCCCGCGTGGTGCGTGGAGTCATCGCGGAACCATCGCACTCACCACTGTGGATTGGTCTTTACGATCGGTGCAACTTCCATCCGGCTTTCATGTCATCGGATCTTGCGGTGTTCGCTTGGCAGGAACTGTATCCGCAAAACCGCTGATCCTCCACCTGCAACACCTTCAGGCGAACGCTGGAGCCGCAGTCTATGCCATTGTCGGCCAAAACCTTGCCCGCCTCCCTGTCACGATTCGAAACGGTCAATGTGACATCACCCTGGCGCCCGGCGTCACATCCCTTGATGTACTCGTGTTGCAACCGTCAATCAATGCGAGTCGCGCGCCACACGAGCAGGTTCAATGGCGGAGCGTGACCAAAGTCGTGGGCGAAGAAGATGTGACGGTACAACTTCCTGCCACAATCCCTGGCGCTGTAACGATCACCTCATCTGCACAAACCGCCCTCGCGCTGCGCGAATTTATTCCAGCGGGCGAGGCGCTCGCCGGTAACTTTATCGTCCAATTGCCGCCCGCAGCCGTCAATCACGCTTTCTTGCGATTGACCGAGCGCGGTTACCCGCAGGGAAGCGCTGTGTATCAAGTCACTCCAAGCGGCTTGCGCTACGTGACACCTGTCGCGACTCATGGCGTGACTGCCCTGCCGCACACCGAAGAAAATCAACGCATGTCGTATGTCATCCTCAAGCCAACACATGTGGTGACAGCCGCCACCACACCAGTCACAGGACTTCCGATCCTCCCTGAAGCAGGTGCTGGCACTCTTTTCATCGGCGCTGGAATAGGGTTGCTGCTGGCAGGAAACAAAAAACGCAATACGCGTTGAGCGTGCGCGTGGCGCACGTTGACTCCTAGGAATTGAATTGGCCTGGGATCGATCTCCCAGGCCAACTTTGCATACCCACACCCTTACTCAGATATTTCCCAGGCGACGGATCTGGAATGCTTGACGTTTTTCGCGATGTACACCTGTTGATCAGCCATCCGCATCATATCATGTGGCAGTTTGTGCCCTTGCTTAAACTGGGTTACGCCCATACTCGCGTGAACAAAGAGCGGTTCAGAGACGCCATCGACATAGATCGGTTGCTGGATCAATCGATCGAGCGTTTCAAGGCGTTCAAGCAGATCTGAACGCTGTTCCAATCCGACGAGAATCACGACAAATTCATCCCCGCCAAGTCGTGAAACAAGGTCATTCTCTCCGAGCTCATCCACTAGTCGTTTGGCAACCTCCTGCAAAACGCGATCGCCCGTTTCGTGGCCAAAACGATCATTGACGGGCTTAAAGTCATCAAGATCGACATAGACGACAGCCCCTGACTTCGTGCCGTCATTCATATTTTCTAAAAAACGATCAAGTGCACGGCGATTGGAGATTCCCGTCAGTGGATCAAGCCATGCCCACTGGTTGAGCGTTTCGCGATTCTTCATTAAATGCAGCGCATTTTTGAGGCTCTCCATCACTTGCTCAAGTAAATTAATGAGCATCGGCGTAATACGCATACGCTCCGCAAAGACGAATTTCACGAAGGCCTGGGGCTCCTTTGCATCCGGAAAGAGGATCGGCCACGACATCAGGTTATAGCGCATTTTTCGCGCCTCAATGCTGTCATGCGGTTCACGAACCAGCGTATTGAGACAGGCAGACTGTGCAAGGACTCGTTTCAGTCCCTCCTCTTTTGCGGACCACGAGACAACCTTCATCTCACCTTGTTCATTGGGAATGACGACATAGGACGCAACACAGTCTGTTTTTTGAACCATAATTTCCACAAACTGAGAGTAAAGTGTTTCTTCCATGAGTTATGCAGTTGCTGTATAAATTTGGATCTCTATTTTTGTGTAAAGTTTATGAAATCACAATAAAACTATTGACATTTCTGGTACACCCCAAAAATCGACGAGAAGGCATCTAACGGCCTATCTCTTAGCGATGTGGGTGTGAACCATGGCTCGTTTATGTAAACCTGGATTCAAAGAACTCTCGTCTTTCAGTCGTGTGGGTGGCGCC
>NZ_LPVJ01000043.1 GCF_001516615.1 Ferroacidibacillus organovorans
TTGGCCAACGAAACTGGAAATGAGATGGTTTGAACCTACCAATACCCAATTATTGGGGACAACTGCATAACTCATGGACTAATATATCGAGCGAATCAATCCTTTTAGCCGCTGTGTGCAAGCTGTCAAAATCATTTAAATCAATCTTGATGTACGTCGTTGATAGGCCTTCTGCGGCAAGTTCTTCGACGGCTGCCTGCCCACGGACTTTATCACGTGCCCCAATGAGAATGTCATAGCCACGCTTTCCAAGATTTCGGGCGATTTCAAAACCGATGCCTTTATTTGCGCCAGTGACGAGTGCCTTCATGGTGTGCTCCTTTTCATTTTTCACTTGATACAAACACATTATAACTCGAGTTTGGCGCGTTCAGGCAATGTCGTGTGATTTAGCGGGTAGACATGGTGGCTTTGATATAAAGTCAAGACTGTAGACACGATAAACATCTTTACGATCATGCGTCACTACTGTGAACAAGGTCAAACTTGACGGCATACTGGATAACGAGTAGACTGTAAATGTAAAAACTAAACATGATATCGAGGTAGACTTTTCAAAAAACCAATTTGGTTAGTTGATGGTAAACCGACAATATTCAGGGTGTAATGGTCACGAAAAGACCATTTCATTTTGAATTTGTCGGTTTTTTATGTTTTTGGAGAAAATAAACTCTTTAGATTTCAATCATTGAACGGGGGGACAGGATGTTCGTTATCATGTTTTTCTTATCCCTTGCGATATTGGCGTTAAGCGCCGTGGTCCTATTGCATCCGCGTGTTCCCATACACTTTGTCCGTATTCATGTTGGCATTAGTGGACTGCCTCCATTGATTGCACTGTTGAATCTTGTGACGAAGAGCACGAGTCGAATCTATGGTCCTTGGCACCTTGATCCCCTGGCTTGGCTGACTGCACTTTTCGTTCTTACGATCGGGTTCGTCGTACAACGCTATTCGGTTCACCAATTACTTGGTGATCGAAATTATCGACAATATTTTGCACTCTTAACACTGACTACGGGTTTTGCATCGGTTGCCTGGTTAAGCAACGATCTTCGCTTTCTATTGGTCTTTTGGGGAGGGACGCTGCTTGGGTTGACGTGGCTCATACGGTTGAATCGGGATTGGCAGGTAGCAAGGACTGCAGCTGTGCGCGCTGGTCGATTATTTGCACTCAGTTGGTTCATTTTGTTGTTTGCAATAACCTGGCTGTCGATGGCGACTGGACACTGGCAGTTTTCACTTGTACTTACCAAAGACAGTCTGGCGCAACTGAGCTCGTGGGATAGAACTGGAATATCCCTGTTGTTGGTTATTGCCGTGGTCATTCCAGCAGCCCAATATCCTTTCCAACGCTGGTTGTTAGACTTGGTCGTTGCTCCAACGCCAATTTCAGCAGTGATGCATGCGGGTGTCGTGAACGCGGGCGGAATGATCCTGACGCGCTTTGCCCCTGTTTTCAGCGGTGATTTAGCCCAAATTGTTTTGATTGTGCTCTCTGGTTTTTCAGTATTGCTTGGGACCGGAACAATCTTGGTCCAAGTGGATTACAAGCGCCAATTAGTGGGATCAACGATTGCGCAGATGGGGTTCATGTTAATTCAATGCGCATTAGGTGCCTATTTGGCAGCCATTATTCACGCTGTCTTACATGGACTATTCAAATCCGCCCTGTTTTTGCAAGCTGGGTCTGCTGTTCATCGCCACGAACAAGTAGCTTCAAAAACAACCTCACCTTTATGGCGAATTGCCGGTGTCGTTTTAGGACTTCTTTCAGGAATTGGGTTTTGGTTCATTGTCAAAGGCAAAGGCTACGATATGATCAGTGCCCTGCTCTTGGGATGGTCTGTGACTTTTGCGTGGTTACATCTTGTGGCTTTGGATAACGGGCGTATTAGGCGTTTTGTGGGGTTTTTCGTATTTACAGGAATGCTCATCGTATTCGGCATCGCTCTTGCCGTTTTCTATGTGTTGTTGCACGGAACCATTCCGCAAGGAGTCCAACCACATCCATTCGTTATGATTTTAATTATATTTATCTTGTTGATTGGTACTGTGACGGGTGCGTGGTTATCTCGCCATCCATCATCTACTTTCTACGCGATTGTGTATCTGTGGCTCGTACGATTTGGAGAACCTCATCGCGACGCGGTTGAAAGTCATCCGGAGTATCTACAGCTGCGCAGTACTTTAGGAGGTGAAACACGATGGATGGAACATTGACATTCTCAGAACAACTTGGTTTAAAACAGGAAATGGAAATACCTGATGTTCTTGATCTTGTTTCGACCAGTGACATTCCTAATTTGGTGAGTTCCGCCAGCAGGGTCATTGCACCCCTTGGACCGATTTCTGAGTTTGCGGCAAGGAGCCCCTGGCTGGGACTTGAAAACCATTTTTTTGACGACGTCGCGCGTTGGCTCAAAGATATCCGTGACGTGGATATCTATCCTGGTGTTTCGCTATTGCGAGACGCGATGAAGCGGGGTGAAATTGATCCGAAGTTAGTCGATAAAGGGTTGCAACGCTGGCTCGATTCACAATCGTTGCAATTGCCGCGTGATGTTGCAGAGCGCTTCTGTCGGGCTGCATTAGAGTTGGATGATCTGCCTTCTGCGCTTTTAGAAGCACCTGAACTAAAAAATCAAATAGCAAAATGGAGTGTTCCAGATTACTGGATTAAACAGCAACATTCCATACAAACTTTGAGTTTTCGCTTGGAACAACAAACTGGTGTGAAAGTAGCCCGAGATCTTGACCGCCACGTGATTAAGTGGTGCAAGTTGTTTTTGGGCGGATCGCACACGGCTTGGGCACTTCCAAGTCGCGAGGAAGGTTTCTATCGGGCCTGGCACCGCCTTGTGCAATACGATCCGGAGCTGAATCATTGGCAACGTCAACTGCTAAAAAAATGTCCGAAAGATGCAACCGATGCTTTAGAGGAAGCGTTGTCTGCGTTTGAAATTTCCCAGTGTCAAATTCAGCACTATCTTGAGGCGCATCTGCTGTCCTTGCCGGGTTGGGCTGGAATGATGTTGTGGCGTTCGCAGCAAACGCCTGAAGAAGAGTCATTGCTCACCGAGTATTTGGCTGTTCGGATTTTGCTGGAATGGGCTTTAATCAAACCTTATTTACCCTTACCTGAACAACAGACTAAAGACCAATCACTCCATGTTCGACTGATTGCGGCATGGGTGCATTGGGGTGATTTGCCGATTGAAGCTTGGCCACAATTATCTGCTTCGCAGCAACAAACATACCTATCTTTTGCTGATTCTTTTGACGAGTTTCTGCGGCGAAGGATTTGGCTTGAAGCATGGGAAGAAACGTACGAAGAGCGACTGAAAGCAATGATCACATCGAAAAAGTACACAAGCGATGCGAAAAAGCCTGCGTTGGTACAACTCGCTTTTTGTATTGACACGCGGTCAGAGCCCTTTCGTCGCGCGCTTGAAAAAACGGGTCCATTTGAGACGTATGGTGTTGCTGGATTTTTTGGACTGCCAATTGAGACATGCAAACTTGGCAGTTCTCACAGCCATGCGTCCTTACCGGTAATCCTTAAACCACAACACAAAATTAAGGAGGTTGCCCCTTCTTTTACATTCAAACCGTATGAACAACGCCGACAAGTGGTGAATTCGGTAAAACACATGTTTCAAACCATGAAGCAAAATGTATTGACGAGTTTATTGCTGCCAGAGGTAAGTGGCCCATGGCTCAGTCTGCACATGTTGGCTCGTAGTTTTTTCCCGCGTGGAGCCGGGCGTGCCTTTAGAAAACTGAGACAAGAATTTTTGCAAAAACCCGCCACGGAACTGTCGCTTGATTATGTGAACCCAGAAGTTGGCTTGCCGATCGGTTTTTCTGAGCAAGAGAAAGTGCACTATGTGCGGCAAGCGCTCAACATGATGGGGTTGACGAAGAACTTTGCTCCACTCGTAATCATTTGCGGGCATGGGAGTCACAGTACGAACAACCCATATGCAGCTGCACTAGACTGCGGGGCTTGTGGCGGGGCATCAGGCGGTTTTAATGCGAGGGTTTTGGCAACGTTGTGCAACAGTCCAAAAGTGAGGGAAATGCTTTGTAAGGAGGGAATATCCATCCCGATAGATACGGTGTTTGCAGCCGCCGAGCATATCACAACGATCAATGAATTGCGTTGGCTGTACGTCCCCGAACTTTCAAAAGCAGCACAAGAAGCATTTGATAGAATCCAGGGGGTGTTGCCCACGGTAAGTGAACACGTGAATGCCGAGCAGTTAGCGCGATTGCCTGATCTTGGATTTCGTTTCAAACGCCGAATGAACGAGGTGCATCGTTTTGCGGAAGATTGGAGCGAAGTGCGTCCCGAATGGGGGCTGGCGCGTAACGCCGCCTTTATCATCGGCACCCGGCGATTGACCGAAGCGTGCGACTTGGACGGGAGAGTCTTTTTGCACACCTACGACTGGCAAAAGGATGATAATGGCACCTTGCTTTCGAACATTATCGCGGGTCCAGTAACCGTGGCTCAGTGGATAAACCTGCAGTATTATGGATCGACTGTTGCACCGTATTATTACGGTAGCGGGAACAAAGCGACACAAACTGTGACAGCGGGTGTTGGTGTCATGCAGGGGAATGCAAGTGATTTGTTAATTGGACTTCCCTGGCAATCCGTCATGAAAACCGACGAAGCGTTCTATCACGCACCTTTGCGGTTGTTGGTGGTCATCGAGGCGCCGGATCAATATGTGGAGCGATTGCTGGCCCACGATGCCGCATTCCGCCAAAAGGTTGAAAATGGCTGGATTCGGCTTGCGATGATTGATCCGGAAGGAAACTGGGAGAGTTGGTTTTAAATACGAGCTTCTCTGGCTAATCAAAAATCACAATAGAGGTAGGAACTTATGAATAAATCAAAGGGTATGGTCGAGTCCGAAATCAGCAAAGCTGTAACACAATGGGAGAAAGATTATCTCGGGCGTGGATCTCTGACAGTTAAATCAGACATTTTACGCGATATGATTATTGTTACATTGCGCGGAATCTTAACCCCTGCTGAATATGTCCTGTGTAGTGATAAAGAAGGATTGTTATCGATAAAGAGGACTCGAACAAGTCTGGTGGAATCGGGTATTGCGGACTTGAAGGAGATGATTACTAATATTGTCGGGTTTGAGGTATTGAGTTTTCATACGGATCTTAGCACTCGTTCTGGGGAGCGCGTCATGGTTTTTAGGTTGTCAGGTGATTTGTCGAGTACGTTTTCATAGAAAATCGGAATCCGTAATTTCTAAATAATTTACTATTCCACCAAGAAGAGGAGGTATCTTTATGTATTTCGATGGGAACAAAAAGGCGTTGTTCTTGACTGGAATGGATCAAGAATTGCAACCATTGCTACAACGTGCAACTGAGATCAAGCCGGAAAACGTGATGATGTTACAAACATACGGACCGGAAATTTCCCAACCCTATGGCGATCTCATGCGAGATATCATCGTTGCTGTATATCAGGAGAAGGTTGAGGATATTTTCGTGGTAGGGATAAAAGGGGAGCAGCGGAATGCCGTGAACATGCGTGAGTTACAAAATAAGATCTGTGAACAGGAAGAAAAAAAGGAGGAAATCAAGACAATCGATTTCGTGCTTAAACATTGTGTGCCGGAATTTCCAGGCGTTTCTCTTAATGAATGGTTAGAAGGCAGCACATCCGTGATCGAGGGTCTACAAAAGAGTGTTCAATTTCTTCGTGATCATCCTTTGATACCAACTGATCTTAGCGTGTACGGATTATTAATGGACAAGGAGAGTGGTGAACTAATCGAAATTCAGGCACCTTAATGAGTGGACGAATGGGGCGATGTACCCATTCAATGCACGATCATCCGCGTGGAGTTACCGAGGATGAGTTTTCCGGGTAGCGTTTGAGAGGCATGGTCATCCGTTGATTCTTTCTCGATCTGTGCCCAGAGGCTTTCAACGGCGAGTGTGCCCATGGCCCATTGGTCTTGACGGATGTGTGTAAAGTGCCAAGGTGTTGTTTTGGGGCAAGGACCATCGAATGTTGCGATCGCCATGTCATCGGGTACACGGTAGCCGAGGCTGTTGCAGGCTTCATAGGCGTACATCGCAAAGTTGTATTCGGCGGCCACAACGGCGGTCACGTTCTTGTGTGACTTGAAGAATGCCTCCGTGAGCGGTACACATTGATCCATGTACTCATGATCGCGATTGTCTAATTCTGTTTCTGAAAGGATCGCGGGGCAGAGTTCCTGTGCGATAGATAGGTTTGCATCGCGATGCGCCGCGGCGTAGCTGCATAGCGATCTTCTAGTGTGGCGGTTCCATCAATCGCGTGCGCAAGAAAAGCGATATTTCGGTGCCCGCATTGAAGCAGATGCTCTGTGAGAAGATAAGCGGCCATGCGGTTGTCAGTTGTAAAGGACGGGATTGGAATTCGCGGTAGGAGACGGTCGACAAGTACGACTGGGAATTTTTCAAGTGAGAGTCTCAGTATCTCAGGGTTATAATATTTGCCGTTCACAGGATAGACGATCAGTCCTTTAACGCCGAGCTCCAAAAGACGCCGAATCGCCTCTTGTTCGCGATCGGGATCCCCATACGTACGCTCGACAATTAAGAAACCTCCACGCTTTGAAACGGCGCACTCAATACCTGAAAACAGTTCGATCCCATAGGTATCTCTGAAGTTTGGCACGACATAACCAATAGGTTTTGGCGATGACTCAGCTAATTCCCCTGGCGTCTCTTCCTTGTTGAATGCGAGTTTGCGCACGAATGTCCCCTTCCCGCGAATGCGAACAATCAAGCCCTGTTCCGATAAAATCTGCAGGGCGCGTGTCGTCGTGATGCGACTGACCCCATAACGCTGTGACAAAACAGGTTCCGGCGGCAAAGATTCCCCTGATGCAATTTTTCCTGACAGAATTTCGTCTCGCAACAGAAGATAGATTTTTTCATAAAGCGGGGATTCGATCGCCACTGTGTTCACTCCGTAGTTTTTCGTCGTGTAATCAGTCTATTACCTATATTTATTATAATGTTTAATTTTCTTTGTCACCGCAGAAAAATAGAAAATATTTTTTGAAAAATCATATTAATCATATTGACTTAGACAATTTGGTGGCATAACACTAGAGCTAGATTCAAAGAAAGCGTTACCATCCAATGAATCTAGGGGGCATATGAATGGAGAAAAAAACAAAGGCAGTGCTTGCCGTCGTTTCACTATTGGCGACAGGATCGCTTCTCGCAAATTTTGTCGTTCTCTCGGCAAACGCGACGTCGGTAAAGCGAAGCCCATTTGCAGGCAAGACGATCACCATTGCCTATCAGCAGTTTGGCGGTGGACATCAAACGCAGATCTGGTTGTCTTCTGTTCGGGGACAGTTTCAGAAAATATATCCGGGCTCAAAGATCGTGTTGGAACCGATCAACGCGTCTGAGAACGAGTATTACACAAAGCTTGATCTCATGAACCAGTCTGCCAAGACTGCGCCGGACATCATGGTCGAGGATACCTTTTTGGTAAATTCGGATGCGAGCGCGGGGTACCTGATGCCAATGAACAAATTTGTAAATAGCTGGCCCGCATGGAAGAGGGATTTCTATCCTGCGATGCAAAAGGCGGCAGAATCGACCAATGGAACGGTGTACGGTGTGCCGTTTAATACAGATACACGTGGACTTTGGTATGACAAACCGTTGTTTAAAAAAGTTGGTTTGCCGGTTCCCTGGCAGCCGCACTCGTGGGCGAACATTTTGCAGGCAGCGCGAACGATCAAAGCCAAAGCTCCCGGCGTGACACCGCTCTGGTTCTACAGCGGAAAACCGATGGGCGAGGCATCCACGATGCAAGGATTTGAAATGCTTCTCTATGGAACACACAATACACTTTTTGACAGCAAGACAAAGCGCTGGGTGGTGTCTTCTCCTGGATTTTTAAACTCGCTCAATTTTGTAAAAACGATCTTCACGCAGAATTTGGCGGAACCGTTGCAGAATGCTTTAACACCAGAGTCGTCGACGATCGCAACTCAACAATTAATGCCTAAGCAGAAAGTAGGAATTTTGCTGGATGGTGTATGGGAGTACAGCAACTGGCTTCCGACAGGACCTGCGCCGTGGCCGAAGTGGAACAGCGTATATGGTGTGGCAAAAATGCCCGACCAAAATGGTGATGGCTATACGTCGATGAGTGGCGGCTGGACGCTCTCCATTTCATCCAAAACAAAAAACGCGCAAATGGCATGGGACTTCATCAAGCTAGCCTGTAACAAAAACAATATGCTGCATATTGACTTGATGGATGCGAACGTCACTCCGCGCAAGGATGTGGCCGCGATGCCAGCTTACAAATCTGCAGGCCACGGGATTTTAAGTCGATTTGCTTCGTTTAATGCATTTACACATTTTCGACCAGCGTTCGCTCAGTATCCGTCGATTTCAAATGACATTCAAAACGCAATGGAAAATGTCATGACAGGTAGTGTGAGCCCTGCACAAGCCATGCAGCAGTATGCACAGCAGGTTACGAATTACGTGGGAAAAGCGCATGTCACATCGGTGAAATGATGATTTTTCGCTGCGGACGGACTGTGTGGCCTGCCGCAGCGCGCTCACTTGACCCTGAAAGGGGAAGACCATGGCTACGGCGATACCCATTCAAACGTCTTCGCTCTCTCAACGAAAGTCAAAGCGCCCCCTTTGGCGGGCACTTCTCTTTCTCGCGCCTGCGGTGATTGTCATGATGATCTTTTATTTTGGCCCTGTTCTCTGGACGTTTTATATCTCGTTTACAAACGTCGCGCTTACGGGACCCACTGCCACCCACTACCAATTCACGGGGCTTCGAAATTTTCAATTGATGTTTGGAAGCGGTAGCTTTTGGCAGGCCGTTCTTATTTCGCTCTGGTATTTCATCGGTTCCGCATTGATCGGGCAAACCGTTTTGGGCCTTCTGCTCGCACTTCTCATGCAAAGAGCCAATCCGGTGGTGCGCGCCGCTGTGGGGGCTGTCGTGATCGCTGCTTGGGTGATTCCTGAGATTGTGAAGGCATTCACCTGGTTCGCTTTTCTCAGCCAGAATGGAACGTTGAACACCGTGCTTCAGTCTATGGGGATCGCCAATCCTCCCGCGTGGCTCTTCACGCAGCCCTTGCTTGCGGTCATCATCGCCAACACCTGGGCGGGCACCGCATTTTCCATGATGGTTTACTCGGCGGCGCTTAGCAGCGTGCCAAACGAACTTATTGAAGCGGCGAAAATGGATGGGGCTACGTTTTGGCAGGTACTCTTTCGCATTGTACTCCCCGTGATCAAGAATTCGATCATGACAAACACGATTCTCATCACATTGCAAACGCTCGGCGATTTTACCCTGATCTATGCCATGACTGGCGGTGGGCCAGGGACGCAAACGTCCGTTCTTCCTGTCTTTATGTATCAGCAAGCGTTTTCCTTTTATCAACTGGGCTATGGTAGCGCGATTTCTCTCATTCTACTCTTGATGGGCATCATCGCGTCCTTGCTTTACATCCGCTTATTAAACGTCGATCTTTAATTGGGTTTGGGGGAATCGCAGATGACAGCCCGTGTGATCATCAGCAAAGGTGTGATAAATCTCATTTTGATCGTAATCGGAATTCTTTTTGTAGTTCCTCTGCTCTGGGTCATCACGGCGGCCTTCTCGCAAAACGCCTCTTTGTCTGTGCAGTGGCCACAACCGTTTAGCCTGGAGAGTTTCAACCAGGTGTTAACCGCTTCTAATGGCTTTGCTTTTCTCAACAGTTTTTACTTGTCAATCGGCACAGCGGTTGCGACAGTCCTTATCGCGACAGTCGCAGCGTACCCACTTTCGAGGTACCAGTTGCGCTTTAAAAAACCCTTTCTCTACACCATTCTTTTCGCGACAGGTCTGCCAATCACGGCGATGATGGTTCCCGTTTATGAGGTATACAACGCGCTTGGTCTTGTAGACTCCCTCTTTTGGACAGGGACATTTCTTGTCGCATCGTCCCTGCCTTTTGCAATTTGGATGATGAAGAACTTTATGGATAGTGTCCCCACAGAGCTTGAGGAGGCGGCCTGGGTCGATGGGGCGTCTGTGTTGGGGAGTTTGCTGCGCGTCATTCTACCACTCATGCGTCCCGGTTTGGCGGCGGTTGGCATTTTTATCTTTGTCGGCGCTTGGGGTAATTTTTTTGTCCCTTTTGTGCTAATTCAAAGCTCGAACTTGGACCCTGCCGCCGTGACTATCTATCAGTTTTTTTCTGAGTATGGCATGGTGGCGTACGGTCAATTGGCGGCCTATTCGATTCTCTACACAATCCCGGTGGTGGTGCTTTACATTTTCTCATCACGTTGGTTAGGTGGAGCATTCAATTTTGGTGGCGCAGTCAAAGGATGAGACCGGCGCATTTGGGCTTGAAAAGGGGGTGATGAATCGGCGCGGTCTGGAAAGGCTGTCCATTTTTTGGGAGAAGGGATTTGATTACCATGAGTTATGCAGTTGTCCCCAATAATTGGGTATTGGTAGGTTCAAACCATGAGTTATGCAGTTGCTGTATAAATTTGGATCTCTATTTTTGTGTAAAGTTTATGAAATCACAATAAAACTATTGACATTTCTGGTACACCCCAAAAATCGACGAGAAGGCATCTAACGGCCTATCTCTTAGCGATGTGGGTGTGAACCATGGCTCGTTTATGTAAACCTGGATTCAAAGAACTCTCGTCTTTCAGTCGTGTGGGTGGTCA
>NZ_LPVJ01000044.1 GCF_001516615.1 Ferroacidibacillus organovorans
TTGGCCAACGAAACTGGAAATGAGATGGTTTGAACCTACCAATACCCAATTATTGGGGACAACTGCATAACTCATGGCAGAATCAATCCACGTATGATGGCAAATATCGATTTCTGTATGTCTCATCAAAACGGTAGACTCTGTGAGATTGAAGGCAAACGAACGCCCCTGTACGCATGGCGAATTAATATGTAGCAGAGGATGGGGGTATTTATTTGGAAAATGAACTACACATCCATGAGATTGCGCAATGGAATACAAAAGATCTGAACATGCTCTGTTCCTTGTTGATTTCCGTTGTAGCCGATGGAGCATCCATCGGTTTTTTACCGCCGCTGAATGACGCGGATGCAAAATTGTATTGGGAACACCTCCTCGAACCAAGTGTTCGCCTGTGGGCGGCCGATTACGATGGTGAAATCGTAGGTACGGTGCAATTGCAGCTGACCATGAAGAAAAACGGTGCACACAGGGCAGAGATCGCCAAGTTGATGGTTCATCCGCAGCGTAGGAGACTGGGAATTGCAAGGCAGTTGATGGATGTGGCGGAGCGAGCGGCAGTGGAGGCGGAGCGGTCATTGCTTGTTCTGGATACTCGTGCGGGGGACCCGTCCAATACATTATATCGCTCACTGGGGTTTGTGGAGGCCGGACGAATTCCACAGTATGCTCGATCAGCGGATGGGCAGTTCGACGAGACGGTCATCTATTACAAATTGATCGCAGGTTCCCGAGAGTCAGACTTTGACCTGAATCATTCTACACGTTCAGGAACGCTCCATCACGTCGAAATCAACGTTTCGAATCTCCAAAGGTCAGCCGAATTTTGGGGTTGGCTGTTGGAATATCTCGGCTATGTACCCTACCAGACTTGGGTTGAAGGGCGGAGTTGGTGCAAGGGAGTGACGTATATCGTACTGGTGCAGACAGAGTCTGACTACTTGGAACCTCGCTATCACCGAAAGCGCACGGGATTGAACCATCTTGCTTTCCACGCAGCATCCCGTCAGCGGGTGGACGAGTTGGCTGATTTATTGAGGACCAGGGGTACCCATGTCTTGTATGAAGACAGACACCCGTATGCGGGTGGGGAGGAACACTACGCAGTGTTCTTTGAGGATCCCGACCGGCTCAAGGTAGAGGTAGTGGCGCCATGACCGACCATCGTCAATATGAGCACGATTTACGAGCATTGTTGCGCGCAACGGACTGGTTCATGCAAGCCTTGCGTGTGGTGCGTGAATGCAATCCTCCGGATTGGCTGGTTGGTGGTGGTGTCATTCGCACACTGGTGTGGGACTGGTTACACGATGAATCTACGCCGACACCGCTGAATGATATCGATGTGGCATATTTTGATCCAACAGACTTACAACCGGACAGAGACTTGGAGATTGAGCGAACGCTGTATCATCTCCTGCCGAAGATGCCTTGGCAGGCAAAAAATCAGGCGGCTGTTCACTTGTGGCACGAACGGAAGTTTGGGTTTCCCGTTGAACCGCTTGCTTCGAGCGCAGACGGGGTTGGGACTTGGCCAGAAACAGCGACGAGCGTCGCCGTCCGTCTTCTCGACGATGATGAGTTTCTCATGGTCGCACCGTGTGGGCTGAACGATTTGTTTGAGTTGGTATGTCGTAGAAATCCTCGGCGAGTGACCCAACAGATTTTCGAGCAGCGTCTCGCTGACAAACAAATTGTGAAGAAATGGCCGAAGGTGCATGTGGTTCATGACCATCCAAGGGAGGGATCGAGTTGCTGACGCTGTTTCGCTACAACTGGCAGGTTCGGGAGGAATGGTTTGACTGGTGTGAGGGCGTACCCGACGAGGAACTCACCCGACAGCGGATCGGCGGGGTGGGGAGTTTTTTACGAACCCTGTGGCACATTGTAGATTCTGAATACAGTTGGATTCGTGCGATGGAGGGAAAACCCGACGTTCAGCTTCCCTTTGAGGTGGAATTGTCAAATTTAGTTTAGCCCCGAAACTCGTAATACCGGTCTATGGCTACGCCTAGGGGGTGTGAGTGAAGA
>NZ_LPVJ01000045.1 GCF_001516615.1 Ferroacidibacillus organovorans
ACTTCACTCACACCCCCTAGGCGTAGCCATAGACCGGTATTACGAGTTTCGGGGCTAAACTAAATTTGACAATTCCACAGTGATTTAGGTGATGCACCCGGTCACTGGCAATTCAGGGTATTGACAGGAGGAGCAAGTCGAATACGAGAATCAGTCGTCCGACATGTGGGTTTTCGGCACCTTGTCTTTCAAAAAACAAGTAATAGGGTTGCGCATAGGTTTACGCATACACTTCCGCATAGCCTTGCGCATAACAAACGACATGTTGATGAGCGGCAGATCCCGTACAGGGCGCGGATTCCCGGCTCTGCCTCTGTGGGACATATTACTCATTCGCCGCCCGTATGGAGGGAGCGAGCTGCGCGTTATACTCGTACCGACAAACTACTTTGTCGCATTTGAAAGCAATTCGCGTCGCCGGTGCGAGGGGTACCTCGTGTTCATACCGAGCCACAGGATCGTGAGATGCGACCTAGCCCCATCCTGAACGTCAATTCAAACGAGCGGTTTCTTCAGCCCAATCACACGCGCACAGGTGCCTCACGTTCGCGCCTCTACTCAATACAAACGGTTTCCCTGCACATCATTCTCTTAGGGCGGACAGGCCAACGTGGGCGCTCACGCGCGATAGAACCATTCATTCTGGCACACGGTTTGAAAGTGGCGCGTCAAACAATGGGGCACCGGATGGTTGCATGATACTCCCGTTTCGTCATCGTTGACTGTCCTATTCGAACGAGCTATGTTGGACGTCCAAAACGAAGGAGGTGAGAACAGATGAACACCGTCTGGCGCGAAACCACCGAAAAACATGGGCCGTAACAAATCGCTTCCCTCTATCGAATTGATATTAAGTCAAGAAAGTAGACACGATAAACAGAGACAATCGATCATTTTAAATCGGTGGTTAGGGTCGATCCCACCTTCTGTGGTTTCGACACAGCATTCATTTTTTAAAATCTTCCGATCCAGATGTCAAGGCAAAAAGCGTACCTTGACATCCTCACCACGTTCTTCGCTAGGAAGCCCGCGCTTCGTACATCGTTTCATAGTGATGCGGTGATACGTAGCCGATCGACGAATGGATTCTCTGGCGATTGTAAAAGACTTCGATATACTCAAAAATCGTTTGATGGGCGGCTTTTCGGGTTTGAAACTTGTTTAAATAAACACATTCGCGTTTGAGCGTGTTATGAAACGATTCGATGCACGCGTTATCATAACAATTCCCTTTGCGGCTCATGCTTCCCACCATGTTGTATTTCTCAAGTCTTTTCTGATATTCTACGGAGGCGTACTGGCTTCCTCGGTCCGAATGGTGCAGAACAGATCCCTTCGGTCTTTGTCGTGCATACGCTTGATCAAGCGCCCGAAGCACAAGTTCCTTCGTCATTCGATCCCCCGCAGACCATCCAACAATCTTTCGACTGTATAAATCCATCACACTTGCAACATACAGCCAGCCTTCCGCCGTCGATACGTAGGTAATATCTGACATGTACACTTGTCCAGGACGCTCAGCAATAAACGTTTGATTTAACCGATTGTCATGTACCGGATGATCATGCTTGAATTTGTCGTCGCCTTGTATTTGCGTACAATTCGGCTTCGCAGTTGATTTTCTCGCATGATCGATGCGACCGTTTTCTGAGCAACACGTTCACCCTGACGGTTAAGAAGACGCGTGATTTTAGGGCTACCATACAACTTTCTTGACGATTCAAAGATTTGAACAATACGCTTAGTCAACCGTTTTTTTCGCTTGGTTCGTTCGCTCTCAGATCTTTTCAAATACTGATAGAAACCGCTTCGTGACACGTTTAATACGTTGCACATCTTCTCGATCGGAAATTTGGAGCGGTTTTCCTTAATAAAGTGGTACTTTATCTCCGGTCGTTTGTGAAGATGCGCATGGCCTTTTTTAAAATCGCATTCTCCTCTCGCAAGTCACGGTTTTCTCGCTCCAGTTCACGGAGTGCTTGTGCATCAGGTTTTAGATGCCCACTTCCGACAAATGGCGAGACAGGATCCTCCTTGTAATGTTGAACCCATCCATGCATCGTTTTTGGCGAAATGCCTAAATCACGCGCGACTTGGGACGCTGACTTGCCTTGCTGCGTCACCATTTGGACCGCGTTTAACTTAAAATCTCGATCAAAGGGTTTTGGCACGATCATCACCTCGAATGATTTTATTTTACATTCTCAGTTCGTCGTGTCCACTTTTATAGCCTAACATCAAATCATCCCAAGTGCCGCGCAATCTGCGTCCATAGAGAAGTTGGATTTCTGGTTACAGTCGACCTAGCCTGGACGCGTTGAACAGTTATAAAAGTCTTTAGCCCTGCCGCCAGTCGAGTCATACCCATCTCTCTAAAAACACCAAATGCTCCCGCCGTTCAATACTTACATCGCACCCCTACTTGTTTCTTGATAGCCGGTATCGGATTCAGCAAGCGTATTTACTGGTCAATATGATCTCGAAGCCATTCACGGTGCAATTCTTCATTGTCGCACGAGACTGTGCAGATCGTTCCTGACTCCTTCAAATCGGACGTCGATCCCAATTCAAGAAAGACCTCATGCCCACCGCTACGCGCTTCGGCTTACTTGCAAAATGACCATCCGACACGACATCTCAAATCAACATCCCTCACGATGAATTGCCCTTATGGACGGTCCTTTCTGCTCCCCCCATCGACTTCTTGCGAAGCCTTGCCTTCTCCATCTCCTGCCGTTGACTTCACTCGCCCTGCAGAGCAAAGATGGACATCCGGAACTATAACCTGACAATCGAGGTGACACGCAATGGAACCAAAGAAGATCTACGAAGTGGCCATGTACCTGCGCAAGAGCCGCGATGATACTGGCGGTGAAGAAGATGTCCTACTCAAACACGAAACCGCACTCACCGATCTCGTCCGAAAGAACAACTGGCGCTATGTGATTTATCGGGAGATTGGCAGCTCCGACAGCATCGACTTTCGCCCTGAATTCAAACGTCTGTTGAAGGACATCAAGAACGATTTTTATGATGCAGTTGTCGTCATGGACTATGACCGTCTCAGTCGTGGCGACAAGGAGGATCGGGCGCGAATTGAAAAGACCCTTCAGCAGTCGAACACCCTCGTTGTGACTCCTCACCGCGTCTACGACCTGAACGATGAGGACCAGGAACTGATCACCGACATTGAAGGCGTCTTCGCTCGCTACGAATATCGAATGATTAAGAAGCGGTTCCAGCGCGGCAAGAAAATTGGGGCAAGACTCGGCCACTGGACCAACGGTCCTGCCCCCTTCCCGTACGTGTATAACTCAGAAGCCCACAGCCTGGATGTAGATCCCGAGAAACTGGATGTCTACAACTTCATAAAGCACCGGATTTTGAGCGGTACCACGTGTAGCGGCGTCTGCTGGGAACTCAACCGCCAGGGCATCCAGTCACCGAAAGGAAAACTGTGGTCTGAAAGCGTGCTGTACCGGCTCATCCTTAACGAAGTGCATCTCGGTCGAGTCGTATACGGCAAAACGAGCGGTGGACTCCACAAGAAACGCAAAGCTGCACCGTTCAAAGTGATCCCACGTGAAAACTGGATCGTCGTCGAGAATGCTCACCCTGCCGTCAAGACCCCGGAGGAACACGCGGAAATCGTCACACTGCTGGAAAGCCGCCGAATTCAGCCCAAACACGCCCGTCGTGGCACCTATCTTCTCTCTGGCCTACTCTACTGCGGCAAATGCGGCTACTCCCTGCAGTTCCAGCCGAAACCAAACGGGCGCACACTCGTGAAGAAGTGCCAAAAGACCGATGCATTCGGGAATTGTTGTGGCAATCGCGGGATCGAACTCGAACACGTGGAAAAAGCGGTTATGGAGAGTCTACGCGAACACGAGGCAGTACTCCTGAAAACGCCCGTTGAGACCAACGAATCAGACTTCCCAACGGAGCATCTGCTGCACACCAAAGAACGAGAACTCGAATCGTTACGTGACGGAGCGAATCGGCTTAAGGACCTATTCGTGATGGGCGATGTGACAAAAGCGGAGTACAAAACGCGGCTGGAACGCCTGAAGGATCTCACTGTGAAAAAGGAGAACGAGTATGAACAACTGAAGGAGAGCCTCGACGGATGCACGCCCCTCACTCACGCAGAACGGCTGCAGTTGATTGACGAACTCAAAGCCTCCTGGAAGGCCGCCATCGACGTGCAGGAACGAAACCGACTTATGAAGCTGATCATTGGGCGGATCGAATACAGGCGAAACGGGGGTGAAGTCGACATTCAGGTGAAGTTTCGATGACTGTGCACTTCTAAAGACTAAGGCCAAGTGATATGGTAAAATGTGTTCAAGCGATGATGAAGGTGTGGTATTGTGATGCCGTTGATGGATTTAAAGGTCGATTTTGCTTTCAAACAGTTGTTTGGGAAACAGGGAAATGAGCCAATCCTCATTGCCTTCCTCAACGCGACTCTGAAACTTCCAGAGCACGATCGCATCACGTCCATTGAAATTCTGAATTCAGAACTGGAACCTAAACATTTGGACGACAAGAAATCGGTTCTGGACATTCACGCACGTACGGAAAACGGTGCGCGGATCAATATCGAAATTCAGCTCGCAAATCGGTATGATATGGAGAAACGCACACTGTATTACTGGTCGCGAATCTATTCAGGTCAATTGAACGAAGGAATGGGCTACAAAGAGTTGGCGAAGACCATTACGATTAACATCTTGAATTTTCGATTCGTAAAACCAACCGAACGATACCATACAACGTTCCACCTATTTGAGGATGAAGAAAAATTCTTGCTCACCGATGTCTTGGAAATCCATTTCATGGAGATCTCGAAACTTATGGTGAACTGGCGCAAGAAAGCTCTCAACCTTCATGAAGACTTGCTCGTCCGTTGGTTGCTACTCTTGGAAGCTGGAGAAAATGAAGACATCCGTCGAGAATTGGAGGCGATTGCAATGCAGGATTCCGTCATGAAGAAAGCCTTTGCAGAATGGGAAGACATTAGCCGTGACCCTCGGGCCTGGTCTGAGTACGAATCTCGCCGAAAAGTCATTTTAGATGATGCTGCCGCTGTTCGTGAGGCAGAACTGCGGGCGCAAGAGGCAGGAGAAAAAGGTGCATTACAAGCAGCAGAAAACATCGCGAGGAACCTGTTAGCGTCCGGCATGGATATGGAGACAGTTGCACAACATACTGGTTTGTCGAAGGAGAAAGTTGCAGAAATGCATCGAAATATTCAATGAGCGTCATGAATGTGACAACACATATTGTAGTGCTCTCAAAACCCGATACCAATGCCGCAGATCCCTTACTATACACGAAGTGTATTCTGCAGTCCTGTTAAAATAAAGTTGCAACCATGAATGGGTGAATTTTACGAGACTGCCCATAGACTTGAAACATCACCTTCGATTGCTTTCGGAAGCAGCCTTCTACAACGAAGCAACATATTGGAATGACGTAGTTTCTAACGACTAGTGTTTGGACATGCTATAGGGTTGGGGATGAGAAATTGACGATTACAATTGACTTTTATCGGGTGGATGAACCGAGTAGTGCATCTCTGGATTTCGTATTTCAGCAAATTTCGAGTACACCTGTTGAAGAGCGAACTCGTAAGGTGTGGAAAGAATACGGAAATGTAAATGAAATAGAACTTAGAGATGGAATTTGGTTTGGAACAATTACCAAAATAAGAATGAACGCAATCCCGCAAAAGGCACGGTTGGACGGCAGCGTCGAAGATTTTTCATTAGCAGAGGACGAAGGTGTGGGTGAACGCTCGTCTTTCCTCTATGATCCTTCCCAGAATTCTAAAACACTGGTTATGCAGTATAACCACTACGGTATCAAGTCGGGTGCCTTACGCGAATATCTCTCGAATTTCATTCAGAGGGCCGAATTTGAATTACCACCATATTTAACAACTGATGCTTTGCAGCGTATGACGAGGCAAAATATAATTCGAACATTACAAGTCTCCTTCGCAGCCCCATCAAATGTTCAAATTTTTGATAACTCTGATGAAGCCACAAGTGCAATGATAAAGTTCTTGCGTGAATTGGACGGTGGAAAAGCCAACATCGAAATCAAAGCTGAAAGAGCTCGAGGTGAAACACTTTTGCCTCGAGGGATTCGTCGATTAATCGAATCGATGCTGGCAAATCGCGAATATGTGTCTGCCTTACGGGTGACTGGCCGAGAGCAGGATGAGAGTCCCCTTTTACCCATTGATCTACTGCATGACCGAATGATCGAAACAAATCCCTTTAATCCTACAAGACGTAATCGTTTGTTTCCCAAGCAGATGTACATTTTTCTTGAAGATGCGTATAACAAAAGAAGGGCAGAGATTCAAGCTCAAAATGTGGCCGGCAGGGATTGATACATTGTGGGATATAAATTTGAGCGTAGATATCCACTTCTTATTAGTTCCGGCATGGGCATAGGTGTTTTTGTCATATACCACGCTTTGGACCTAGGTCCTTTGCAAAATCTAAAGGACATTCTAACTGACCTTGTTACATTCGGTGCAATTTCAGTTGGTTTCTTATCCACGGCACTTACATTGTTGTATGCGCTTGAAGACAAGAAAATTATTAGTCAACTAAAGCAGCTTAAACGAACATCCAACAGTGCATTTCACGACATTTTATCGTATATGATGCGCGCTATATCGGCCACCCTTTTCCTAACTGTCGGATCCATTGTAGAAACAGCTTTTGCTGATACTCACGTTCATATACTTTTTCAAATTCTGATTAGTTTATTGACCTTTTTGTTTTCCATAAGTTTACTTTGTCTGTATCGTGTAATTCGAATTCTCGCTGCTTTATTGTTTGAGTGAAAACTTACCAATTGGCTGGAACCGAGGTGTAAACGGCGTTCCGTAATGAGCTATACCCCACACCTGAATTTCCTAGATTATGTTCACCAAAGTTAATTTCCAGAGGTATAAAGCTAGACATCGGCCGCGTACGCCAACCCATTCTGGTCTATCCATAAAACGTTCAAATGATTGCATTCGTACCCAACTTGCCTCTATGTACTCTTCAGGAGTAGTTTACGGACCCGCTACCAGTGACAGGTCCATATATTACTCCATTCCCGTATATTGCCACTCGTAGCCCCGCAGGGCTACGAGTAGCCTATGGACAAAAGGATTGGCCGGTTGAACCTGCGAGCGATACGGAACGCTTCGTCGCACCAAGGGTACCAGTCGACTGGATTATGGGCGTGCTGAAGGAGATACGGCGATTTTTCGTGGATCAGGCGGTTGGTGAATTTGTGGCCGCCGTTGTTGGAGTTCACGGTTGAATCATCCTCTCTGGATGGATTTACCGTTAGTATACACCCATGCGGGGAAAAGTATTGATGCTTGGGAAACAGCATAAAAAGGAGCCCTGGTTCTGGGAAGTGAAGAACCAAGGGCCTGTTGTAGAATTATCCTGCATCTTACTGGGGGTCGTCAGTCACTAAACTGGTGGCCATGGCCTTCGAGATGTACTGCCACAACTCCTTATCCATGCCGAATTCCGCTGCTCG
>NZ_LPVJ01000046.1 GCF_001516615.1 Ferroacidibacillus organovorans
AATCCCCACACGACCACAAATACGTTTCAGGTGGTCGGATGCAAAAACGGCACCATTGTCCACGTACAGCTGTTCTGGAACACCATGCCGTAGAATGGCCTTCTTGAGACTGTCCTCCATCCGGGGCATCTTCTCATCCCAGTAGAACTGTCCATGGACAATCAGGCGACTGTGATCATCAATAATTGCGAAGAGAATCGCCTTCTTCCGTTTACCAGGGTTGTCCGGGTCGGGTAAGTATAGCGTGTGCTGAAAATCCGCTTGCCACAACACGTGTACGTCTTCTGCCTCAAATCGGCGAAATGTGCCTTTGTTCTGTGGTGTGATCAACAACTCCCGGCGACTGAGCCCGGCCTGACGAAGATGCCTGGCCAGCGTGCTCACCGCCACAGTTCCGGGTGCAGCCGCACCTTGCGCTTCGAGCAGC
>NZ_LPVJ01000047.1 GCF_001516615.1 Ferroacidibacillus organovorans
TTCTGCGTTTTTTAACGGACTTACCTTCCCGGTAGGACTCCACGATATGCATGTACCTGTAGGTGCGACCATCCGCATGTTTTGTGGATACAATTTGAGCAAACACAGGCATCACCGTCGCATAGATTATTGCCTACAATGATAGCGAAAAAGTGCAAATAAGTCAAAGTATATGTTATACACATGTTGATAACTTTTTGACCTACAAATTTGATATTGAAAACAGAGAAAAATGAGCAAAAACCGCGCCGTTACGCGGTTTTCTACCTGTGGATAAGTCTAATTTCCAGCTCAAACTGTCAAACATGAGTTTTAATCGCCAATTGCTAGTCGACGTCGTGCGTGTGCTCTCACAGCCATGATCGATAGCAGTTATTCTGGACAG